>NZ_JBFAMR010000023.1:0-61140 GCF_040656595.1 Actinoplanes sp. NPDC049802 | reverse complement strand
ATCGGCTGTGCCTTGTTGCGATGCTCTCCCGGCCCTCGTCCGCGAGGCCGTCCACAGTTGCGGCCAGGTGCCACTCGGTGCAGTCGATCATCGGCTGTGCCTTGTTGCGATGCTCTCCCGGCCCTCGTCCGCGAGGCCGTCCACAGTTGCGGCCAGGTGCCACTCGGTGCAGTCGATCATCGGCGGAGCTCCAGCGTGCAGCATTTGGGTCCGCCGCCGGCTTTGCGCAGCTCGGAGAGGTCGACCCCGATGGTCCGGTAGCCGGCCGCACGCAGCGCGCCGGCCAGCTGGGTGGCCTGCTCGGCCAGCACCACGGTCTCGCCGTCGCTGACCGCGTTCAGCCCGAGCACGGCGGCGTCCTCCGGCGTCGCGATGATCGCATCGGGGAAGAGCTGCCGGAGCACCGACTGCGAACCCGGCGAGAACGCCTGCGGCAGGTAGGCGATGTTGGTCTCGTCCAGCACGCAGAGCGCGGTGTCCAGGTGGTAGTACGCCGGATCGACGAGCTGGAGCGTGATCACCGGCCGCTGGAGGAACTCCTGGGTCTCGGCGTGCGAGGCGTGCGCGGTCCGGAATCCGGTCCCGGCGAGCAGCACGTCCCCGGCGAGCAGGATGTCGCCCTCGCCCTCGTTGGTGTGCTTGGGCTCGCGCACGTCGAAGCCGCGCTCCCGGAACCAGGCGGCGTACGCCGGGGCCTCGTCGGCCCGCTCGGCGTCGCGGAACTGCACTCCCAGTACGCGGCCGTCGACGACGGTGCCACCGTTGGCGGCGAAGACCATGTCGGGCAGCCCGGGCAGCGGGTCGATCAGTTCGACGGTGTGGCCGAGACCGAGGAAGGTCTGGCGCAGGTTCTCCCACTGGCTGATGGCCAGGGCGTTGTCGTACGGCGCCGTCGGGTCCATCCAGGGATTGATCCGATAGGTGACGGCGAAGTGGGTGGGCCGGCACATCAGGTAGCGGCGCTTGAACGTCATGGAAGAAAACGGTAGGTGGCGGGGGCCGACGGACGCCCCTGATCAACCATGCGTGACGCGGCCGATCGTTGCGTGATCGCGGTGCCGCGCGGCGATTCATTGCAAAGGCCCCGGCGGGGCGGCGAACCGCCACCCATGCCGGGGCCTCGGCGCTTCCGGCGAACCGCCGGAGGGATGTGGGGCGGGACGGTCGCCGCCGTCCCGGTTCCGGTGGATTGATACCCGTCAGATCCTGTTTTCAAACTGTGTGTCCAGCCACGTCCGAAGTTCCGTCGCAGTGTGGGTGTCGGTGCCCAGCCACCAGACCTGGCCGGTCAGCGCGAGCACCCCGAGCACGATCGCGCCGATGGACAGGACGACACCGATCAGGGCGTCGGTCTTGCCGGCCACGTGCCGCTTGCGGGTTCCGAGGATCCCGCCGAGCGAGACGATCAGGGCCAGCGCGGCGACGCCGATGCCGTACTCCATGAGGGGGCCGGAGAGCACGAGCAGCGCGCCCACCACCGCGAGGATGAGGCCGAGCGTGGCCAGGAAACTGGCCCGGGCCCGTGGGGCGGGCGAGGGGACCGCGACCGGCTCGGAGACGGTCCGGGCGCGCTCGGTCTCGGAGCGGACCGGGGGCAGGGTCGTCGTGGTGGTCGCGTCATCGTCCCGGCGGGGGGTCACCGGCGTTCGCTCGGTGTCCGTCGTATCAGCCGTGGACTGGCGCGGGAAGGTAGGAATCCGCACGTCAGCACCTCCTTTGTCAGGTTCTGACGTTGCTATGTACCCGCGCCGCCCGGAATTGACACGGACGGCGCGGGTGACGGTGTCAGACCAGGGAGGACACCGCGTTCACGTCGGAGGCCTTGCTGATCACGTGGTCGACGAGGCCGTACTCCTTGGCCTGGGTCGCGGTGAACCAGCGGTCCCGGTCGGAGTCGCGCTCGATCTCCTCCGGGGTGTGCCCGGTGTGGAAGGCGATCCGCTCGTTCATCACCTGCTTGATGTGCAACATGCTCTCGGCCTGGATGGCGATGTCCGCGGCGGTGCCGCCGATGCCACCGGAGAGCTGGTGCATCATCACGCGGGCGTGGGGCAGCGCGTAACGCTTGCCGGGGGTGCCCGCGCAGAGCAGGAACTGACCCATCGAGGCGGCCATGCCCATCGCGATGGTGGCCACGTCGTTCTTGATGTACTGCATCGTGTCGTACACCGCCATGCCGGCGCTGATCGACCCACCCGGAGAGTTGATGTAGAGAGCGATGTCCCGCTCGGAGTCCTCGGAGGCGAGCAGGAGCATCTGCGCACAGATGCGGTTGGTCACCTCGTCGTTGACCTCGCTGCCGAGGAAGATGATCCGCTCCCGGAGCAGTCGGTCGAACACCTGGTCGTCGAAGGACGCGCCGCCACCACGCATGGTCGTCTCAATGCTCATGAACCCACCTTCTCCCACTCGGTGCCCGGATCCCAGCGATTCGCCTCAGGGCGAATCCGCTCACGGCATAATGCCCGGTTACCTTTGGGGAGTGCCGGAGGGACATACCATTCACCGCCTCGCGACCCGCCACCGTGAGCTCTTCGCCGGGCGACCGGTGCGGGCCCACAGCCCACAGGGCCGCTTCACCCCGGGGGCGGCGCTCATCGACGGGCGCGTACTCCTCGACACCGAGGCGTACGGCAAGCATCTGCTCCACCACTACGAGGGCGACCGCATCCTGCACGTCCACCTCGGCCTGTACGGGAAGTTCGCCGACGGTGAGCTGCCGGAGCCCGCGCCGGTGGGCCAACTGCGGATGGTTCTGACCGGTTCCGATCATTGGCTGGAGTTACGTGGCCCGACCGCGTGCGAGGTGATCGACCCGTCCGCGGCCGACCTGCTGCGGGCCCGCCTCGGCGCCGACCCGTTGCGTGACGACGCCGACCCGGCCGCCGCCCACGCACGGATCCGGGCCAGCACCAAGCCGCTGTCCGCCCTGCTCCTGGACCAGTCCGTGGTGGCCGGCTGCGGTCTGATCTACGCCAACGAGGTGCTGTTCCGGGCCGGGCTGTCACCGGCCACCCCCGGCGTCACGATCGACGCGGACCGCTGGACGGCGATCTGGGACGATCTGCGCGCGCTCATGAAGGAGGGCGTGGCCCGCGGCCGGATCGACACGGTGCACACCGAGCACACGCCGGAGGCGATGCGCCGCGCCCCGCGGGTGGACCGGCACGGCGGCGAGGTCTACGTCTACCGGCGTCCCGGCCAGCCCTGCCTGGTGTGCGGGACCCCGATCGCCCGCGGCCCGATGGCCGGCCGCAACCTCTACTGGTGCCCGACCTGCCAGCCGCCGGTCACACCGTCGCGGAAGGGCTAGGGGTGGCGGACGGCGTGGGCTCCGGTGCGCTGGGCGTGGGCTCGGGGGCGGACGGAGCCGGGGTGGGCCCGGTCGCCGCGCCGGGCACGCCGACCTGGAAGTTCTCCACCAGCCACGGCAGCAGTTCGGCGTAGGCGGTCGTGGTGTCCGGCTGGTTGAAGTCGTGCGACAGCACGATCGCGCCCGGCCGGGTCTCCTTCTTGACCTGCGTGATGATCCGCTTCACGTGCTGCTCGGAGGTCTCGCCCTCGAGGTGCTCCCAGTCGCGCGGATCCACCTCCCAGTAGAGGGAGGTCATGCCGTCGCCGTACGCCGTCCGGACCAGCCGGTCGGTGAAGTTGCCGCCGGGCGCCCGGAAGTAGGGGATCTCGACGTCCGGCGCGGCCGCACGGATCGCCGCGTTCGTCCGTTCCAGATCAGCGAGAATCTGGTGCGGCTTCTTCTTGCCGATGCTCAGGTCGTGACTCCACGTGTGGTTGCAGAGCACGTGCCCGGCCTCGGCGATCTTCCGTACCAGGTCCGGATGCCGCCGCGCCTGCGTGCCGACCAGGCAGAACACCGCCTTCACCTGGTGCTTCTCCAACAGTTCCAGGATCTTCGGGGTCTGCTCCGGGTCCGGCCCGTCGTCGAAGCTCAGCATCACCACCTGGGATCCGGTGGTACGCAGCGAGTTGAACGGGCCGTCACCGGGCGGGACCACGACCTGTTCCGGCTGTTTCCCGGTGGGCTGAGCGGCGGGCGCGGACGTGGGCGGCGGCGAGGGCGCCACCGACGGCCGGGTGGTCGCCGGAAGCGCCTGCACAGACCCCGGCTCGGCCTTCTTCTCCGGCTTCTTCTTCTCGCTCCTGCTGATCACGCCGACCGCCTCGGCGGCCGCCGTCATCACGCTGTTGCTCTCCCCGCCGGACTGCGGGATCGGCACGGCGGTGAGCAGCAGGCCCGCGGCGACGAGCGTGCCGAGCAGCACCTGCGGCCGGTTCTTGGCGGCCCGCACCCAGTCCTCCACCGGCACGGTGGTGGGCGCGCGATGCGCGCCGGAGGACACCCGGTCCTTCGTGGACCGGCGCCGGCTGTGCGCGTGCCTGGCCTCCGCGGCGCGCGACCGGCGGGTGACCGTGCGAGACGACCCAGACGATTCGTACGCCCCCGCACGGTGCCGTGCGCCGTCCCCGGCGTCCAGGAAGGCGACCCGGGGCGCCGCCGCCGACTGCACCCGCGTGGGCCGGGGTGCGGGGACCGCTACCGTGGCCGGCTCGGCCTCCGACACGGGCTGCACCCGCGTGGGCCGGGGCGCGGGAACCGCCACCGTGGCCGGCTCGGTCTCTGGCGCCCGGTGCCGCCCCACCGGTCTGTCCCCTCGGGACGTCGGCGCTGGTGAGAGCGAGGTGTGCGGCGGCATCCGTAATGCCTACCGTGCCGCAAGATCGAGCGCGATACCGAATCAGTCACCTTGTCAGTACACGCGGTGATATTTCCTGCTCACCTGGTGGGTGTGCGCAGCGCAACATCCGTCAGATCGGGGATGTCGCGTCCTCTCCGCGGGTGGCCGCGGCGAGCCAGGTCACCACATCGGCGACCGAGCCACCGCGGGCGAGCAGGGCCCGCTGCCGGGCCGCGCCGGTGCCGTGTTCGCGCAACCGTCCCATCAGGAGGGTGACCGTGGCGAGGTCGCCGTGCCGGTCCAGTTCCGGCCGGACGTAGTCGAAGAGCTGCCGGAACAGTCGCCAGGCCGGGCGCGGCTCCCGGGTGGCCATGTCGATGTTCAGCCCTTCCAGGCCGTCGTGTGCGGCCCGCCAGTGCGCCGCCATCAGCAGCGGGTGCGGCACGTCCGGTGCCTCCGCCCCGTCGCGCACCTCGTTCAGCAGGGTGGCGACCAGGGCCCGGGTCAGCGCGGCCAGCAGCACGGCGTCGTCGGCGGTGGGGGTCACGTCGCCCATCCGGATCTCCACTGTGGGGTAGTTCGCGGAGAGCCGGGCGTACCAGTAGAGCATCCCCTCGTCGAGCATCGCGCCACTCTGCTCCAGGTCCCCGACCAGGGTTTCGTAGTGCTCGTGCGAGCGCAGGTAGGGCGTGGGGCCCACGGTGGGCCACCGTTCCCACATCATCGACCGCCAGCTCGCGTAGCCGGTGTCGCGGCCGGCGAACAGCGGCGAGTTGGCGGCGGCCGCCTGGAGCACCGGCAGCCAGGGACGCAGATGGTTGAGCACCTGCACGCCGGTCTCCGGGTCGGGGATGCTGACGTGCACGTGGGTGCCGCACATGCCCTGTCCCGGCGAGAGGTCGCCGAAGCGTTCCCGCATCCGGTGGTAACGCGGCTCGTCGACGATGCGCATGTTGGGCCCGGCGGCCGGCCCGGTGCCGACCGCGATCAGGCGCGCGCCGGCCCGATCGGCCGCACCGGCCACCGCGGTGCGCAGCCGGCGCAGGGCCTCGGCGAGCGCGTCCAGTCGCAGCTGCGGCGGGCTGGCCACCTCGATCTGGCTGCGGTGGTATTCGTGCTGCACCCCGTCGCGCAGCTCGTCCGGCAGTTCGGCGAAGACCTCGTCGACGGCTTCCACGGCGCGCGGCTCGACCCCGTCGACGAGCAGGTACTCCTCCTCGACGCCGAGGGTGAGCAGGTCGTCGCGTTCGGCCTTGGCGGCGAGCTCGGGTGAGATCGCCGTCCCCTCGGTGACGGTTTCCATGGCCACCGGTTACCCGGCGCCCGCTCCCCGGAAACGATCGGTGAACTTCCATGTTGACAACACCACGAAACAAGCGTGCAATCTGAGAGAGCGCTCTCTCCGTCATGATTCCCCGCGAAAGGCGCGTCCCCATGAAAACTCCCCGACGAATACTCGCCGTGGCCGCCGCGTTGCTCGCGGTCGGCGCCTCCGTCACCTTCGTCGCACAGGCCGAGGCCGCCGTCCCCGCCGCCCCCGCGGGTATGAGCCTGGTCTTCGGCGACGACTTCACCGGCGCCGCCGGCACCGGCCTCAACCGCGCCGATTGGCTCTACTCCACCGGCACCGGATACCCCGGCGGCGCACCCAACTGGGGCACCGGCGAGATCGAGACGATGACCGACTCGACCGCGAACGTCTACCAGGACGGCGCCGGCAACCTGGTGATCAAGCCGATCCGTGATTCGGCCGGCCGATGGACTTCCGGCCGGGTCGAGACCCAGCGCACCGACTTCGCGGCCCCGGCCGGCGGGAAGATGCGGATGGAGGCGCGGATCCAGCAGCCCAACGTGACCGGCGCGGCCGCGGCCGGGTACTGGCCGGCCTTCTGGGCCCTCGGCGCGGCGGCCCGGCCGGTCGGCGCGACCAACTGGCCGTCCATCGGCGAGATCGACATCCTGGAGAACATCAACGGCCGCTCGAGCGTCTTCGCGGCCCTGCACTGCGGCACCAACCCGGGCGGCCCGTGCAACGAGACCACCGGCCTGAGCAGCGGCGAGCGGGCCTGCAACGGATGTCTCGGCAACTTCCACACGTACGCCGTGGAGTACGACCGCAGCGTTTCGCCGGAGCAGTTGCGCTTCTACCTGGACGGGGCCAACTACTGGACCCTGACGTCCACCGCGGTCGACGCCACCACCTGGAACAACGCCCTGCACCACGGCTTCTTCATGATCCTCAACGTGGCGATCGGCGGCGGGTTCCCGGCGGCGTTCGGCGGCGGCCCGACCGCGGCCACCCAGTCCGGCGTGCCGATGCTCGTGGACTACGTGGCGGTCTACCAGTCCGGCGGCGGCACCACGCCGACGACCGGTCCCACCACGGCACCGACCGGCACGCAGCGCGACGCCTACGCCCGGATCGAGGCCGAGTCGTTCAACGGCTCCGCCGGTGTGCAGGTCGAGACGTGTTCGGAGGGCGGCCAGGACGTCGGCTGGATCGCGAACGGTGACTGGCTCCAGTTCAACAACGTCAACTTCGGGACCGGCGGGGTGAAGGACTTCGTGGCCCGGGTGGCCTCCGGCGCGGGCGCCGGGGTGAGCGGCCTGATCGAGGTGCGCCTGGACAGCCGGAGCAACGCGCCGATCGGCAGCTTCGCCCTCGGCAACACCGGCGGCTGGCAGACCTGGACCTCGATCCCGGGCAACGTGTCGAACGTGACCGGATCGCACACCGTCTACCTGACCTTCACCAGCGGTCAGCCGGCCGACTTCGTGAACGTCAACTGGATCCAGTTCCGGAAGTGACGGCGTCGCGGGGCGGCTCTGCGACCCGGTGACGGACGGGCCCCGTGAAGAACGAACAGGGAGGTCGCGGCGGCCGGTGCGGCCGCTGCGACCTCCGAACGTCACCGTGGCCGCCGGGCTCTGACGCGGTCAGACGCGGGTGGCGGCGCGCTGCCGCCGCTTGCGCACCTTCTTCACCGACCAGGACGCGATGGCCACCGCGAAGAACGCCCAGATGGCGTAGTCGAACCAGTGGCTGTATTTCTCCACGTCCTGCCAGCGGGACCCGAGCGCGTAGCCGGCACCGACGAACAGCGCGTTCCACACCCCGCTGCCGATCGCGGTGTAGAGCATGAACTGGCCCATCGGCATGCGGTTGGCGCCCGCCGGGATGGAGACCAGGCTGCGCACCACGGGAGCGCAGCGGCCGAACAGCACGGCGGCCCGTTCGTGCTTCTCGAACCAGCGATCCGCCTTGTTCAGATCGTCCGAGTCGACCAGCGGGATCCGGTCCAGCCAGTGCTTCAGCCGCTCCTCGCCGAGCCCTCGGCCCAGCCAGTAGAGCGCCACCGCGCCGATCAGCGCGCCCAGGGTCGCGGTGACCCAGACCAGGATCACGTTGACCCGGCCTTCGCCGGCCAGGTAACCGGCCATGGAGAGGACCAGTTCGCTGGGGATCGGCGGGATCAGGTTCTCCAGCGCGACGAGCAGGCCGACACCGATCTCCCCGAGCGAGTCGATCACCGAAGCGACCCAGCCGGTGAGTCCGCCGAGGTTGCCGAGATCGCCTTCGGCCATGTGTGCGCCTCCAAGGATGGTGGTGGGACTGCCGGGCGTTTCCAGCTTGCCGTCGGTAGCTGTGAGGTACCCGAGAGTCTCCTGGCGAACCGCCCACCGTATATACCTGTAATCGGTATATGCTTCCGCCATGAGTGAGAGTCCGATGCGGGAGCCGACGTTCCTCGTGCTCACCGCCCTGGCCGAGGAGCCCCGGCACGGCTACGCCGTGATCGAGGATGTGGCCGCCATCACCGGCGGGCGGGTGCGGCTACGGGCCGGCACCCTCTACGCCGCTCTCGACCGGCTGCGCACCGAGGGCCTGATCGAGGTCGACCGCGAGGAGGTGGTGCAGTCCCGGCTGCGCCGCTACTACCGGCTCACCGGGGCCGGCGAGCGGAGCCTTGCCGCCGAGACCGACCGCCTGCGCAGCCAGGCCACCATCGCCGAGCGCCGCCTGCGCTTGCGCCGCGACCAGCTCGGAGGTGCCCCCGCATGACCGACCGCACCGCAGCGAAGCAAGGGCCGGGAGGGCATGCGAACGGCTGGCTCGGCATGACCGACCGCACCGCAGCGAAGCAAGGGCCGGGAGGGCATGCCAACGGCCAGCCCGGCATGACCGACCGCACCGCAGCGAAGCAAGGGCCGGGAGGGCATGCCAACGGCCAGCCCGGCATGACCGACCGCACCGCAGCGAAGCAAGGGCCGGGAGGGCATGCGAACGGCCAGCTCAGCGTGAACGCGCTGGAGATCCGTTACCGCCGCCTGCTCCGGGCCTATCCGGCCGGCCACCGCGCCGACTACGAGGAGGAGATGATCGGCGTTCTGATGTCCGGCGCCGGGGAGGGCCGCCGCTTTCCCTCCCCGGCCGACACGTTCGACCTGCTGCGCGCGGGCCTCACCGTCCGTCTCGGCCGGGTCTTCCACACCAACAGGGGTACGGGCTGGCGCGACGCCGCCGCGGTCACCGGCCTGTTCGCCGCGCTGGTGTTGGCCGGCGCCGCGGTCAGCCGGCTGGCGGCGGGCCTGTGGTTGTGGGGACGGGGCGACCCGATGCGCGGCCTCGGCGTCGACGGCCTGATGCTGGCCGACCCGGCGGCGCGCGCGGTGATCTGGCCGCTGGTGGTTTTGGCGGCCGTGCTGGGCCTGCGCCGGACGGCGGTGGGGCTCGCGGCGGCCGGTGTGCTGGTGCAGGCCGGCGTGATGATCCTGTGGTCGGCGATCCTGCTGCCTGTCTGGCCGATGTTCCTGCTCTGGCAGTTGGGCCTGGCGATCGTGGTGACCGGCTTGTTCGCCTTCTCCGATCGTCCGGTGCGGGCCGTCGTGGGGGTGCGGGGCCTGGCCCTGGTCGCCGCCGCGGCGGTGGTCGCGGCGGCGACCGAGACGGCGGCCCGGTTCGGCGTCGAGGAGCGGCCGTGGTTCGATCCGCGGTCCTTCGACGTGTTCTGGGACCTCGTCCACTACTGGGTGCCGGGCCTGATCCTGGCCGCCGCGGCGTGGACCGCCGGCCGCCGGGTGCGGGGCCGGGTCGCGGTGCTGTCCGCCTCCATCCTGATGATCGCGTTCGTCCTGCAGGCGCTGGACCAGGTGGTGACCGAGTTGCGCTACTCGGGCCCGACCGTGGGCGGCGTCCTGTCCGCCGCGCTGCTGTTCCTGCTGCCGCTCGCGGTGTTCGGTGGCGGGGTGCTCCTTCTGGGTGTCCGGGAACGTTTGGCCGCCCGGGGCCACGGACATGTAAGGGCGCATGAGTGACCGCTGGTACTCCAAGGCCGTCGTCTACTGCCTCGACATCGACTCCTTCGCCGATTCCGACGGTGACGGCTGCGGTGACATCCGCGGTCTGATCGGACGGCTCGACTACCTGGCCCGGCTCGGCGTCAACTGCCTGTGGCTCAATCCGGTCCACCCGTCGCCGGGCCGCGACGACGGGTACGACGTGTCCGACTTCTACAACGTGGACCCCCGGTTCGGCAGCCTGGGCGACTTCGCCGAGCTGCTGCATCAGGCCGCCAACCGGGGGATCAAGGTGATCATCGACCTGGTGGTGAACCACACCTCGGACCAGCACCCGTGGTTTCAGTCCGCCCGATCGTCGCCGGACTCCCCGTACCGTGACTGGTTCGTCTGGAGCGAGACCGCTCCGCCGGACCGGAACCAGGGCATGGTCTTCCCCGGCGAGCAGGAGGCCACCTGGACCTTCGACCGGACGGCGAAGCTCTGGTACTACCACCGGTTCTACAAGTTCCAGCCCGACCTGAACATCAAGAATCCCGAGGTCCGGGCCGAGATCAAGAAGATCTGCGCGTTCTGGTTGCAGCTCGGGGTGGCCGGTTTCCGGATGGACGCCGTGCCGTTCATCATCGAGGAGACCGAGCCGGGGAATCCGTCGTCGCCGATGGACTTCGGTTTCCTCAGCGAGCTGCGCCAGCACGTGCAGTGGCGGCGCGGCGATGCGGTGCTGCTGGCCGAGGCCAATGTGGAGCCCGACGGGCTGGTCGCCTTCTTCGGCGACGACGGCGGGTCGAGCAACCGCATCCACATGCTGTTCGACTTCATGCTCAACGCGAAGCTGGTGCTCGCCCTGGCCCGCCGGGACCCGGAGCCGATCATCGACGCGTTGCGTGACACGCCGAAACTGCCGGCCGGCGGCCAGTGGGCCACCTTCCTGCGCAACCACGACGAGATCGACCTGTCCCGGCTCACCGCCGAGCAGCGCCGCGAGGTGTTCGAGCAGTTCGGGCCGGACGAGGAGATGCAGCTCTACGGGCGGGGCATCCGCCGTCGCCTGGCCCCGATGCTGGGCAACGACCGGCGCCGGCTGGAGCTGGCGTACGCGCTGCAGTTCAGCCTGCGCGGCACCCCGGTGTTGCGGTACGGCGAGGAGATCGGGATGGGTGACGATCTCTCGTTGCCCGGCCGCAACGCCATCCGTACCCCGATGCAGTGGTCCCTGCTGCCGAACGGTGGCTTTTCCACGGCCGACCCGGAGGACCTGGTCCGGCCGGTGATCTCCGGCGGCGAGTTCGGGTTCGAGAAGGTCAACGTGACCCTGCAGCGGCACGACTCGTCGTCGCTGCTGTCCTGGTTCGAACGGATGATCCGGACGCTTCGTGAGGCCCCCGAGATCGGCAGCGGCAGTTGCACCCACGTCGACGTGCCGATGCCGCGCGGTGTGCTGGCGCACCGGGCCGACGACGTCACCGGCACGATGCTGTTCGTGCACAATCTGAGCGACGCCGACGCGGTCGTCGATCTCGGTACGCTGGCCGGTGAGGGCGAGTTCCCGAACGACGTCCTGGCCGACCAGGAGTATCCGGAACCGGACGGACTCGACAAGATCAAGGTCGCCGGGTACGGATACCGGTGGATCCGGATGCGCAGAACCGCCTGACCCGGTCTAGCATCGGCCGTCAGTAGGAGAGATCACTGCTGGAGGCCGCAATGTCGCAGTCCGTACCCTCTCGTGTCGCCATCGTGACCGGGGCCGCACGCGGCATCGGCGCCGCGATCGCCCGGAAGCTCGCCGCCGACGGCATGGCCGTCGCGGTCGTCGACCTGGACGAGAAGGCCTGCGCCGACACGGTGGCCGCCGTCGAGGAGGCCGGCGGCCGGGCGATCGCTGTCGGCGCCGATGTGGCCGACTCCGATCAGGTGGCGGCGGCCGTCGAGCGGACCGTCGCCGAGCTGGGCGCTCCGACCGTGCTGGTCAACAACGCCGGCGTGCTGCGCGACAACCTGCTCTTCAAGATGAGCGAGGACGACTGGGACACCGTGATGGCGGTGCACCTGCGTGGCGCCTTCCTGTTCACGAAGGCCTGCCAGAAGCACATGGTCGACGCCGGGTACGGCCGGATCATCAGCCTCTCCAGCACTTCCGCCCTGGGCAATCGCGGTCAGGCCAACTACGCTGCCGCGAAGGCCGGTGTCCAGGGCTTCACCAAAACCCTGGCGATCGAGCTCGGCAAGTTCGGCATCACCGCGAACGCTGTCGCGCCGGGTTTCATCGTCACCGACATGACCAAGGCGACCGCGTCCCGGATCGGTGTCGACTTCGCCGACTTCGAGAAGGCCATGATCGGCCAGATCCCGGTGGCCCGCGCCGGCCGGCCGGAGGACGTGGCGAACACCGTCGCGTTCCTGGCGAGCGAGGGCGCCGGGTTCGTCTCCGGCCAGGTGGTCTACGTGGCCGGCGGACCGAAAGACTGAGAAGATCCAGGTTGCTGGCAACTTGCTGAGAAGAGTTACAAAGTAATCATGAACCGACGCATGAGTTCCCGGACCGTGTCGTTGACCAGCACCTTCCTCCTGCTGGCCGCGGGAGGAACGGCGGCGTGCGACAACGACGAATATGTCGACGAGGGCTTCTACTGTGCCGACGCCAATGGCGTGATCGTCGACGAGGACTACTGCGACGACGACGGTGGCGGCGGGGGCGGTGGCTTCTTCATCTGGCACTCCTCCGCCTACCGGTCGGGCTATCCGGTCGGGTCGAAGTTGCCGTCCGGCGGGACCAAGTTCGCGTACAACGACTCGGCCTCGCGTGCCAAGTTCGGGCTGCCGTCGAGCGGCCGGATCAGCAACGGGACGGTCAAGACGAGCGTGGTCGGCAAGGGCGGCAGCGGCTCGTCGAGCAAGTCCGGGAGCTGAGGTGCGGCGGATCCCGTACGGACCGGTTCGCGACGGTTGGCAGCTGACCAATTTCAGTCTCGGCCTGACGTACAACGACGAGGTGCTGCCCGACGGGACGACGTACTCGTACTGGCAGGAAGGCCCGTACTACGAGTTCACCGCACCCGAGATCGAGGAACTGGAGAGCGCCGTCACCACCCTCTACGCCATGTGCATGGAGGCCGGCGACTGGATGGTCGGCCAGTGCCCGCGGCGTACTGCGGAGGGCCGCCGGCAGGGCTTCTTCACCTCGATCTGCACCACCGAGTCGTGCTTCCTGACCCGCATCGGGATCCCCGAGTACACGCACGAGCAGATCATCCGGACCTGGTTCGACGGTGACGCGGAGACGTGGACGCACCAGGACAAGGACCCGGACATGCGCCTGCCGATGCAGACGCCGGACTATTCGCCGACCGTCTACGGTCGCTTCGATCTGTGGTACAACGGCGCCGGCACGGTCCCGCGCCTGCTCGAGTTCAACGCGCAGACGCCCACCTCGCTGATCGAGTCCGCGGTCATCCAGTGGCACTGGATGGACCAGACCGGCGTCGCCAAGCACGAGTGGCGGCAGTGGAACTCGATGCACGAGCGCCTGGCCGGCTGGGAGGGCGAGCCCGGCGAGCCGGGCGACCCCGGCGCGTGGCGGCGCAACATCGGCAAGTTGCGCGAGGCGCGTCCCTGGCTCCCCGAGAAACCCAAGATCTTCTTCGCGTACGAGACGAGCGAGACGTCCGGCGAGGACCGGATGAACGTGGCGTACCTGATGGCGACCGCGGAGGAGGCCGGTTACCCGGTCGAGCTGATCGCGATGAGCCAGATCGGCTGGGATGTGGCCGGCGACCGGGTGCTCTTCGTCCCCGCGCCCGGCCAGGAGCACAAGGCCGAGCCGATCGACGTCATCTTCATGCTCTACCCGTGGGAGTGGTTCTGGCACGAGGAGGGCGGCAAGGCCTTCTTCCGCAACATGGCCGACCCGGAGAAACGCGGGACGGTGTGGATCGAGCCGCCGTACAAGGCCGCCCTGCTCGGCAACAAGGCCCTGCTGCCGGTCCTGTGGAAACTCTTCGGCGACGACCCGGAGCGGTCCAGATACCTTCTGCCGGCCTACTTCGCCGAGTCGTCCGGCGCCGCCTCGCTGAGGTCCTACGCCAAGAAGCCGGTCTGGGGCCGGGAGGGTGGCTCGGTCACCCTGGTCCGCGACGGCGACCCGGTCACCACGGTCCCCTCGGAGTACGGCGCGGACGGCCGCTACGTCGTACAGGAGCTGTGTGAGCTGCCGTCCTTCGACGGCCTGGAAGGCACCGTCCACCCGGTGATCGGCGCCTGGCTGATCGACGGCGAGCCGGCCGGCATGGGCATCCGCGAGGGCCTCGGCACGGCCGGCCTGGTGACCACCAACACCTGCAACTTCATCCCGCACGTGATCGGGACGGACGAGTAGGATCTAACCGGTTGTATCTATTTTAAAAATAGACAATGTGGTATGATGCTGGCTTAATCTGCCTAATGTGGTCCCGCGTCGTCAATCGCGAAGGGAACCACTCATGGACAGCATCCGCGTCGATCGTCTGCTCGCCGCCTTCACCGGGACCGATCTCACCGAACTGGGTGGCTGTGTCGCCGACTCGTTTCTCTACGCCGACGGCGACGGCGCCCGGCCGGTCACCCGCTCCGGCTTCCTGAACGCGCTGCCCGAGCGGGCCGAGCTCTTCGCGAGACTCGGCATCGGCCCGGCCGTGCCCGCCACGGTGGATTGCGAACGGCTCGACGATCACTACCTGCTGGCGCGTACCACCTGGACGGCGCCGCGCGCCGGCGGTGAGCCGGTCACCCTGGCCTCGTCATACCTGCTTCACGACGACGGTGAACGGTTGCGGGTGGTGGTCTACCTCAACCACGGGACGCTTCCGGCTTGTGACGCCAGATCCACCACAGGCCGATGAAGGGCAGCACCAGCGGGACGTATCCGTAGCCGCTGCCGAAGCGGGACCACACCGTGTCGTCCGGGAAGGCGACGCTGTCGATGATGCTGAGCGTGCCGATGAGCAGCACGCCGACCAGCTCGACGGTGCAGCTCACCAGGGCGATCATCCGGCCCCGTGGCCCGCCCCGGGCCAGGCCGACGGTCGCGGCGAGGTAGACCAGGCCGGCCAGGGCGGACAGCAGGTAGGCCAGTGGCGCCTCGGAGAAGTGGGTGGTGATCTGCACCAGGGCGCGGGCGCTCGCGGAGAGGGCGAAGACGCCGTAGACGAGCAGCAGCACCCGGCCGAGTCCGGAGCCGAGCGCGGCGTCGCCGGGTCGGGTGGTGGTGGTTTCCTCAGGCACCGGTCACCGACGCGATCTGCTGCAGGCGCAGCACCAGTACGGGCAGAATGAGGCAGCCGACCCCGAGGATCACGTTGCCCCAGCGGGTCGGCTCCATCTTGGCGAGGACCAGCGCCGTCGGGACGAAGGCGATCGTGGTGATCAGATAGCCGGCGAAGGTCGCGGTGTCGGACGGGCGGCTGCCGTCGAAGAGGCCGATCACGGCGATCACGGCCAGGACCGCGACGAGCGCTCCGAGCACGACGGCGGCGGCCAGGTCGAACCGGCTGGGCGCGCGGTCGAGCGCGGCCCGGAGCAGGTACCACGCCGCCAGCAGCAGGGCGGCGACGATCGTCGCCACCGACAGGGGACCGTTCACCCGGCCAGGTTACTGAGGACCCCGCGGCCTGATCACGTCCGGCCCGGAGCACAGTGACGTGATGGCGGTCGATCCGGTGCGCTTCGGACTTTTCGGCGCCGCCCCGGGCGCCGGAGGACCGGCCGGGCCGGAATGCGATCGCCGTACATTCGATTCCCGGGGCCCTACGCCGGGTAGCCGAGATCGGCAACGCAGACTGGCCGAACTGAGCGCTAACTGGACAGAACCTGCGCGTTACGGATGGACGCAAAGTAGTGGGCCGAATACATTTTCGGCTTGTCACGTGCGCCGGGAGGACGGCCCGGTGGCGGTCGTCGCGGGCCCGCGACGCCGCCGGGCGCGTGTCGGGGTGAGGGGATGCACTGCATGACCGACCGCAGAGTCAGAGGCACGACGAATCGCATCACAGCCGGAACGAAGCCGGCCCGGCTCGGGGGAGCGCCGGCGTGACCGGCCTCTGGGATGCCGAACGGGACGCGTCCGCGGTGGTCCAGGCCCTGTCCGGCCTGGCCGAGATGGCGCGTGACCTGGAGACGGCCGATCCCCGGGTGCTGCGAAGCCTGGCCGAGAACGGCGAGGCGGCCGCCGAACGCGTCGTCGCGTTCCTGCGGCAGCAGTGCCGGGCCGGGGACGGCGAACTCGCCACGGTGCCGCCGCGCCTGGCATCCTGGCACGACTGGACTCCACTGCGGGGCCACCTGTTCGGGGCGGCCACCGCCCCCCGGCGCCCCGACGGGGTGCCGCAGCCACGCCGATGCGACCCGGGCGAGTGACACCCGATCAGGTATCACCGGCCCGCAGGGTCTCCGACGGCGAGACGCCGAAACGCTTCCGGTACGCCGACGCGAACCGGCCGAGGTGTGCGAAACCCCAGCGATGGGCCACCGTGGCGACCGTGACGGCGGCCGGATCGCCGCGCCGCAGCGCCTCGTGCGCCCGGGTGAGCCGGACGTCCTGGAGATAGGCCATCGGCGCGCAGCCGACGTACCGCCGGAACCCGGACTGCAGTGAACGGACGCTGATCCCGGCGATGGCGGCCAGCTCGCCGACCGTGAACGTGTGCTCCGGCTCGCCGGTGATCGCCTCGATGGCACGGTGGATCGGCCGGGGTGTGCCGGTGGCGGGCGGCGTGACCAGCTCCTCGTGGTACCGGTGCGGCACGCTCAACAACAGCCCGCTGAGCACGCTGCCACACAGCTGCTCGGCGATGAGCGGCTCGTGGATGAGGCTGCTCTCGTGCTCCAGCTCGTCGTGCAGCAGCCGGATCAGACGGCTCCAGCTGTGTGCCGGGCCCTCGGTGAGATCGAACGAGGGCGGCAGGTCGATCGGCCCGTCGACCGGGTGGCCCAGCAGCCCGGCCAGCTCCGCCTCCAGCGCCCAGCTCTCGATCCGTACGCCGAGCTCCGCGCTGTTCGGTTCGTGCCGCAGGCGGGCCCGGTCCCCGGGCCGGAACGCGAGCGCCGTGGCCGGGGTGGCGGTCAGCTCCCGCCCGTCGCACCGCACCCGTACGAGTCCCGCGGTGGGCAGGGCGACGTGGTACGCCTCCGCCTGGCGGACCTCCAGGGTCGCGCTCCGGGCGAAGGTGAGGTGACCCACGGTGAGAGGTCCGAGTTGGATCACCTCGGCGTCCAGGTCGAGATCGGCCCCGACCGACACCGGGCGGTAGAAACGATTCAGGACCTCGCGGGCCCGCTCGCCGTCGACGCTGTCGCAGTAGACGGTTCCCGGCGCCGGGATGGCGCGCGGAAGGGCGTCAACCATGCGGCCCGGGGTTCCAACGCATGCGGTGAGTATTCGGTCCGAATCAGTGGACAGTCAACGTGCCCGCCACGCAGTGACCGTTCCAGCACATTCCGGCCATATGAACTACTCTGGCGTTCCGCGCCTACGTGGCGTAACTTGCAGACCAGCGGATTGTTGAAGGTACGCGGGCTCAGGTCGGCGTCCTTCAGTGATCGCCTCCAGCGCCCGGCCCATCTCCGGCCGGCGCGACCGAGTGTCCCGCGGCATGTCGGCGTCAGCCCCGGCTGTGCGCCAGAAAGAGGGCAGCTGTGTACCTGCCGATCACGACCCGCCAGCTGGCTGACGGCACCGTCGAGATCGCACCTAGCGGCGAGATCGATCTGGACAACGCTCACGTGATGCGGGACGCGGTGAACGACGTCCTCACCGGCATGACACCCGACCGGATCTGTCTGGATCTGCAGCGGGTGATGCTGATCGACAGCATCGGGATCGGCATTCTGGTCGCCTGCTTCCACACGGCCGCCGCGAGCGGCGTGAAGCTGGTGGTGAGCCACCCGAGCGCCACCGTCTACCGGCAGCTCTGGGTCTCCGGGCTGGTCGGGCTGCTCGGCTGCGCCGAGCCGGCGAACCCGCGGACCTCGGTGGGCCTGCGCCCGTCCTGATTTCACCCCTCCGGGGAGGGCCGGCCGACCGATTACGACCGGCCCCACCACGGTACGGGCCGGGTTCTGCCGCGTGGCCTCGTTCCCACGCGATCCGCGCGACAGGACCTAGTGCGGGGCTGTCTCCTGACGGAGCCGTTCGTCGCCGCTCAGCGTGGACAGCGGCCTCTCCTTGATGAAGAGGACCGCGATCACGGCGAGGAACGCGATCGGGGCGCCGATCAGGAACAGGTCGGCCGTGGCCGTACCGTAGATCTCCGCGATGACGGTCTTGACCTGCGGCGGAAGCGTCTGCAGATCAGGGACCTCGCCGCTGCCGGAGGCCGCGGCGCCGAACTTCTCGGTGAAGAGCGTGGTGACCCGGTGGGTCAGCACCGCGCCGAGCGCGCTCACCCCGATCGAGCCGCCCATGCTGCGGAAGAAGGTCAGCGCCGAGGTGGCGGCGCCGAGCTCGGCCGCGGGCACGTCGTTCTGCGCGGCCAGCACCAGGTTCTGCATCAGCAGGCCGACACCGACGCCGAGGACGGCCATGTAGGCGGAGATGACCGGGACCGCGGTGTACGCGTCGATCGTGCTGAGCAGCAGCATCCCGACGGTCATCACGATCGAGCCGGCGACCAGGTAGATCTTCCACTTCCCGAATCTGGTGATCAGAGCGCCCGCCACGGTCGACGAGACCAGCAGGCCGAAGACCATCGGCAGGCCCATCAGGCCCGCGACGGTCGGCGACTTGCCGAGCGACACCTGGAAGTACTGGGAGAGGAAGACCGTGCCGCCGAACATCGCCACACCGACGAGCACGCTGGCCACGATGGCGAGGGTGACCGTCCGGTGCCGGAAGATGTCGAGCGGGATGATCGGCTCCTTGGCCTTCGATTCGACCAGCACCGCCAGCGCGAGGATCACCAGGCCGGCCGTCACCATCGCCGCGGTCTGCCAGGACGCCCAGTCGAACTTGTCGCCGGCCAGCGTGGACCAGATCAGCAGGGTGCTGACGCCGGCCGTGATCAGCAGCGCGCCAAGCCAGTCGATGCTGACCTCCTTGCGGGACACCGGCAGGTGCAGCGTCTTCTGCAGCAGCGCGATGGCGATCAGCGAGAACGGCACGCCGATCAGGAAGCACCAGCGCCAGCCCAGCCACGAGGTGTCCACCAGCACGCCGCCGATCAGCGGGCCGGCGATGGTGGCGACACCGAAGACCGCGCCGAACATGCCGGAGTACCGCCCGAGCTCGCGCGGCGGGATCATGGCGGCCATCACGATCATCGCGAGGGCGGTCATGCCGCCCGCGCCGACGCCCTGGACGACCCGGCTTGCCAGCAGAATCTCGACGTTCGGGGTGAGACCGGCGATCAGCGACCCGGCGACGAACAGGCCGAGGGAGAGCTGGATCAGCAGCTTCTTGCTGTAGAGGTCGGCCATCTTGCCCCAGAGCGGGACGGTGGCCGTCATGGCGAGCAATTCGGCGGTGACGATCCAGGTGTAGACGGACTGGCTGCCGTTCAGGTCGGCGATGATCCGGGGCAGGGCGTTGGCGACCACGGTCGAGGCCAGGATGCTGACGAACATGCCGAGCATCAGGCCGGACAGGGCCTGCACGACCTCACGGTGGGACATCCGCCCCGATGATTCGGCGATTTCGGTCTCTACTGCTGTCATCGACTTCTTTCAGATCTTCGAGGTGATGGCGAAGGCTGCGCGGACGTGCTCGATCAGTGGCCGGGAGCCGCCGTCACCGGCCCAGCGGATCACCGCGACCCGGACGACGGCGTTGGCCACCGAGGCGACGACCTGGGGAAACAGATCGCCGGGCGAGAGGCCGGTGCGTTGCGCGACGGCCCGGCCGAGGCGTTCCTCGTTGGTGGCGGCGGCCGCGATGAGCAGCGGCAGCAGTTGCGGATTGGCCGAGATCACCCGCGTCCGGAGCAGCCAGAGGTCACGGTCCCGCTGGATCTGCTCGAAGGCCGGGGCGAGCGCCTCGGCCAGCGCGTCCAGCAGCGGACCGGGCCCGAGGACCAGCGATTCGGCGCAACCCTCCAACGGGTCGCCGATCAGGGCGTGCTCCTTGGTGGCGAAGTAGTTGAAGAACGTGCGCGGCGACACCTCGGCCGCCGCGCTGATCTCGTCCACCGTCACCCGGTCGGCGCCGCGCCCGTCTGCCAGGCGCAGCGCCGCCGTGATCAGGGCCAGGCGGGTCTGCCTGCGTTTGGTCTCGCGGTCCACGGGCCGAGGTTAGAACCAAACTTGCAGTTTCTGCAAAGTTTTAATCGTTGATCTGGGCCCGCTCGATCTCGGCGAGGGTCGCGGTCCACCACGGGGCCGGCTCGCGGCCGGCCAGCAGATCGGCCAGCAGGACGGCGGCGTTACGAGCCAGCGCGCCCGGTTCCGGCGGCGGCGTCCCGTCCTCGTCCAGGACGCCGAGGGCCCCGGCCAGCAGCCAGAGCACCACCTGCGGATCGGCCTGCTCCGGCCAGGACCGGACACAACTCGCCAGCGCGGACCGTACGTCGTCGGCGGTGAGCCCGTCCGGGTGACCGTCCTCCAGCAGCAGGCGCACCGCGGTGCCCAGGACCAGGCCGTTCCGCGCCGGGTCGAGCGCGGCCAGGCGGGCCACCGCGTCGTCGAGGGCCGTCGGGTCCAGCGCCCGGACCGCGACGATCGCGGCGGTGGCCGCGACGGCGATCGGGCGGGCCGGTGCGGGCAGATGCCGCCAGGTATCCGTCATGAGGGCGACCCTACGGCCGTCGTCCGTACGTACGCGCCCGGCAGGCCGGATGCGGAACCGTGACCGACTGCACCGAGCGGCAGTGGGCCGGGCCGTGCAACGGCCTCAGGGGTGAGGGCCGGGAGGGCGCGGCACAGCCGGACCAGCCGTGACCGACTGCACCGAGCGGCAGTGGGCCGGGCCGTGCAACGGCCTCAGGGGTGAGGGCCGGGAGGGCGCGGCACAGCCGGACCAGCCGTGACCGACTGCACCGAGCGGCAGTGGGCCGGGCCGTGCAACGGCCTCAGGGGTGAGGGCCGGGAGGGCGCGGCACAGCCGGCACAGTGGGGATCAGCAACCTTGACCGGGCAAGGTGGACGGTGTGCAGGCAGGGGGCCATGTGGCGGCCTTCGGCCGGGCCGCCGGGGGTGCCCAGATTGCGGGCGAACCGGGGGAACGCGCCGCCGGAGATCTGCAACCGCAGGCGGTGACCGGCCCGGATCCGGTGGAAGCACGGGTCCAGGGTCAGGGTGACGTGCTGGACCTGCCCGGCCGGCGTCGCCGGGTCGAGACGCAGATGCTTGTCGGTGATGTTGGACGACCGGCCCCGCTCGTCCACGTCGCAGATCCGGGCGAAGACGTCCCCGTACGGGTTGTCCAGTTCGACGGCGAGTTCCACGACGGGTGAGCCGATCACGTCGACGGCTGTCGGCAGTGGCTCGGTGGTGAAGGTGAGCACGTCGGAGCGCCGTTCCAGCCGCCGGTTGTCGCGGACTCCGGCCGCTCCGGCGAGGATGCGCCCGCCGACCGAGGGCGTCGGGTTCGCCGGGTCGTACGTGAACGCGGCGTTGCCTTCCGGTCGTTCGGGCGCCACCGTGGTGAGGCCGCGGTCGGCGCGCGGGTGGAAGGCGACGGGTTCGGTGGGCGGCGGCCAGGCCGGCATCTCGTGCCAGGCGTCCTCGCCGGTGCGGTGGACCCGGACCGGCTGTTTGCGGGCGGCGGGCCCACCGGCGAGGTGCTGGTCGAGCCAGGCCACGCTCTCCCGGGCGACCAGCCCGGCGGCGCGGGTGGCCACCTGGACGTGGGTCCACGGGCCGACGGTGAGGGCCACGTCGACGCCGCGGCCGGCGAGTGCGGCGTACTGCTGCAGGGTCTGGTCGAGGAACAGGTCCTGCCAGCCGCCGATCAGCAGGACCGGCACGTCGGCGTGGTGGAGGGCGCCGCCGGCGCGGTAGGGCGCCCACCACGGGTCGTCGCCGTCCGGATGGGACAGCCACTCCCGGTACCAGGGGGCGCGGCCGCGGAGCACCGGGACGGCGGCGTGCGGCAGCGGCAGCCCGGTGAGGCCGGGCGCCACCCGGCGGGGCGCGGACGCCATGGCGAGCAGCCGCCGCAGCCCGCCGCCGTCCTCCTGGTGGGCGATCTGGTCGCTCCAGCCGAGGAAGTCGCCGAGGGTGAAGGCGCCGGTGCCGTACACCGCCTCGCGGAAGTCGTGCGGCGCCACGTAGATCACCGCGGCCCGCAGTTCGGGCGGCGGATCCTGGAGCAGCGTCCATTGCGCCCACCCGAGGTAGGACGCCCCGAGGGTGGCCAGCCGCCCGTCGAACCAGGTTTGTTCGCGCAGCCAGGCGACGGTGTCCCGGCCGTCGTCGGTCTCCTGGGCCATCGGCCGGAACTCGCCGTCTGAGCCGAAGGTGCCGCGCACGCTCTGCAGCAGCACGTGGTAACCGCGGGCGGCCAGCAGCCGGCCGTTGAGGGCCGAGGTGGGCAGACCGCGGCCGTACGGCGTGCGGATGAGCACCGTGCCGCGTGGCTCGACGGTGTCCGGCGCGAAATGATCACCGATCAGTTCGGCGCCGTCGCGCATCGGCGTACGCACCCGGGAGATCGAATACGAGTGGATCGCCGGGGTCTGGCCGAGCACCCGGCCGAGAATGCTGTCCGCCGTCGAGACCGCCATGTGCCGAACAATATCCGAATGTGAAAGACGAATGGAATTCGAAAGCGACTCGGATGTGCGAATTCCCGCGCGTTTCGGCAGACTGCCTCGGGTGGAGGTGGAGCGGAAACTCGGTGGCCGGTATCGGCTGATCAATGAACTCGGCCGTGGTGGCATGGCCGTCGTCTGGCACGCCCTGGACGAGGTGCTGAATCGCCCGGTGGCGGTCAAGGTGCTGGCCGGGCGATATGCCGGCGATCCGCGGTTCGGTCGGCGGATCCTGCAGGAGGCGCGCTCGGCGGCGACCCTCTCGCATCCGAACATCGCGCAGATCTACGACTTCGGGGAGTCGGAGGAGAACGGGCGGGCGGTCCCCTATGTGGTGATGGAATTGATCAACGGCCCGACTCTGCAGCAACGGGTGTCGCGTGGCCCGATTCCGCCGCGCACGATTTTCCGGATCTGCGGCGAGGTGGCCACCGCGCTGGCCGTCGCGCACGCCGACGGGCTCGTGCACCGGGACATCAAGCTCGCCAACATCATGGTCACCCCGTCCGGCGCCAAGGTGGTGGACTTCGGTATCGCCGCCGTCGCCGGCCCCGCCTCGCCCGAGGACGCCCTGCTCGGCACACCCGCCTACCTGGCGCCGGAACGGCTCACCGGCGGTGCGATCGAGCCGGCGTCGGACGTCTACGCGCTCGGCGTGCTGCTCTACCGGCTGCTCGCCGGGGGCTCGCCGTGGACTGTGGAGACCACCACCCAGATGCTCAAGGCGCACGTCTACCAGGAGCCGCTGCCGCTGCCCGCACTGCCCGGGGTGCCCGCCGAGATCATCGACCTGGTGGCCCGCTGTCTGTCCAAGGAGCCGTCCGGCCGTCCGGGCGCGGCCGAGGTGGCGGGCCTGCTGGGTGACGCGGCCGAGGCCGCGGGCGTTTCCCGAGCCGATGGGGTACGCGCGACCGCGCCCGATCCGGACGACACTTTCGGCGAGGTCACCCAGCCGGCGGCGTTGCCGGGGGACGAGTGGACGGTGCCCGCCTCACCCGTACCGAAGAAGGGTCGCCGGCGTGCCCGGCTCCTGGCCGGAGTGCTGGCCGCGGCCCTGCTCGCCGCCGTGCCCCTGCTGCTCGCCGGGCGGGAGGGTGAACCGGACGGTGAGGCGGGCGTGGCGGCTCCGCCGGCCGCCTCACCGAAGGTGACCAGGCGCGGTGCCGCGGGCCCGGGTGCCACACGCACCGCGGAGTCCACCACCCGGCCCGCGACAGCGCCGTTGAACAGCGCAAGCGCCGCGATCGGCGAGTCCGGTCCGCCGAGCGTCCCGGACCGCCCGGCGTTTCCGTCGAACCCGGCCCCGCGACCCAGCGTGAGTGTCATCGGCCCGTCCGTCCCGGTCGAGCCGGCCGGGACGCGCCTGGAGTCGCCGGGCGGCTCGGTGCTGGCCCGCTGTGTCACGGCGGGTGCCGAGCTGCTGGCCTGGGAGCCGCGGCCGGGTTTCGCCGTGCAGCGGGCCGATCCGGGCCCGGCGCTGGCCGCCGCCGTGGTCTTCGCGGGTGACCTGGCGCGTTACCGGATGACCGTGACGTGTGTCGGCGACCGCCCGTCCGCGGTGGTGCTGCCTCTGTGAGACGTGTGTTGCCGGTTCCCCCGCTGGTCGCCGGAGCGCGTCGGATGTCCGACTAAACTGCGGCGGCACGCTGCGAAGGGACATCGATGACGGCGACCGCGCCCACTGACCAGAGCATGCTGGCCCGGTTCCGGGCCGCGTTCCGGCCCACCCCGCCGCCACCGCAGCCCGAGCCCGCGCCGGCCCCGCCGTCGGTGCTCAACCTGGCGCCGGACCCGGGTTTCCGCGGCGATCCGGAGGCCGTTCCGGTCTCCGCGGTGACGTCCGCCGAGGCCGTCGAGGTGCCCGGCCGTCCCGGCGTGACCGGCTTGCGGGTGACCGGGCGGACCGGCGATCCCGGTACATTCGTGGCGCCCGCGGGGATCACGCTGCGTCCCGGCGGCACCTATTCGGCGGGTGTCTCGCTCTTTCTCGCCGAGCCGCTCGGCGGGCCGTCGCAGCGGTCCGCGCCGCGGCTGATCGCCGAGTGGACGGCCGCCGACGCGGCGGCCGGGGCGCGGTCGGCGCCGGCCCGCAACGAGCACGGGCACCACCGGATCAGCCTGACGTTCACCGTTCCGGCCGGCGCCCGGGAGGCGGGCCTCCGGCTGCACGCCGGCACGGCGGCCGGGCAGGGCGCGGTGATCTGGTACGACCTCACGGTCACCGAGACCACCGAGCCGGTCGGGCACTTCGACGGTTCGACGCCGGACGACGCCTGGTACGGGTACGAGTGGACCGGCGAGCCGAACGCGTCACCGTCACGCCGCACGCTGCTGGCCTCCGCCCCGGCCACCGGCCTGCCCCCGCTCACCGGCGCGGAGGCGGCGTTCCTGCGGTCGTCGGCCGGTGACGACGCGCTGGCGCTGGCCCGGATCGCGCTGGCCGAGGGCGATCTGCCGGCTGCCGGGACGGCGCTGCGCCGGGTGGTCAAGGCCGGCGACCCGGACGGCGAGGCGGCGTACGAGCTGGGCCTGATCGCGCTGGCCGGGAAGCGCTGGGCGGCGGCCGAGCAACTGTTGCGCGGGGCGGCGGCGAAACGCCCGGAGGACTTCGCCCGGGGGTACGCGCTGGCCGGCGCCTACGACCGGTTGCGCCGCCGGGACGACAGCCGACGTGCCTCGGCCGCGGCTCTGGCGTACGACACCAAGCTGCCGTTCGACGGCCCGGCGGTGCTGGACTCCGACGTGTCCGCCTTCGGTGCCCGCCGCGAGCTGGGGATCTTCCTGGCCGAGCATCTGGCCCAGATCCGCACGCAGGCCGCTCAGCGGCTGGAGCGCCCGGTGCACAGCTGTTTCGACCAGCCGATCTTCGTCTACTGGGCGCAGGGCTTCGACGTCGCGCCGCCGGTGGTCCGCGCCTGCCTCGCGGCGCTGCGGGCGCACAATCCGGGCGTGCACGCCCTGTCCCGGGCCGACATCGGCAGCTACGTGGACGTGCCGGAGGATCTGGCGGCCGCGTTGGAGGGCGACCACGCCCACTTCTCCGAGCTGCTGCGGATGCTGCTGCTGGAGAAGTTCGGCGGGGTCTGGGTGGACGCCACCTGCTTCGTCTCGGAGCCGCTGCGCCCGCACGTGGACCGGGCGCTGGCCAAGGGCAGCGTCTTCGCGTTCGACTACACCGGGCCGTACCTGTCGAACTGGTTCCTGGCGGCCCGGCCGGGCAGCTACATCATGCATCTGTGGCGGGCCGCGTCGTTCCTGTGGTGGGAGAAGCGTGGCGAGCTGATCGACCCGCTGCTGCACCACCACATCTTCGAGATGCTGTGGCACTCCGACGACCGGTTCCGGTCCGAGTGGGACGCCGGGATGCGGCTCAACGCGACGCCGCCGCACGCGCTCCAGTCGGTCATGCTGCGGCCGTACGAGCCGGAGATGTTCCAGACGATTATGGAGGGGGCGTTCGCTCACAAGCTGCGCCTGCGGTACGAGACGGGTGAACTGAGCAGCGAGTCGTATCTGGCCCGGATCATTCGCGGCGACCATTCCTACGGTGCGTGACCCTTTCCGTTCGCACCTGCTCCGCTCGGCGGCTCATTCCCGGGGCTACCGGGATGGACCGGCCTTTCCGCATCGTGTGCGAATCGGTCACCGTCGAGCGGCCCGGCCACGCCGCCTCATCTGCCCGGGGTGAGGCGGCCCGGCCGCCGGTGACGGCATGCTCCCCGGAAAACTAGGCGAGGAGGTCCGTGATGGCGGTCGACATGTTTCTGGTCTACGTCGGGGTGTACGCGAATGTCGCCCAGGCGCAGGCCGACTACGACGCGGTGAAGGAACTCCACCGGGAAGCGAACCTGATCGACGCGTACGACGCGGCCGTGATCGAGCGCAAGCCGAACGGCAAGACCGAGATAGTCAAACGGCACGAGACGCCGACCCGGGTGGGCGGCGTGGTCGGCGGCGGCCTCGGCCTGGCCACCGGCCTGGTCGTGGCGCTGTTCCCGTTCGCGGCCCTCGGCGGCGGGCTGCTGGCGGCGAGTGCCGCCGGAGGCGCTGCCCTCGGGGCGCTGGCCGGGCACGCCGCGGCCGGGCTGAGCCGGCACGACCTCAAGGAACTCGGCGAGTACCTGGACGAGGGCGAGGCCGGCCTGGTGGTGATCGCGGTCGCGGACATCGGCTCGAAGGTGGAGCAGGCGATGGCCAACGCCGAGAAGACCACGAAACGCGAGCTGCGGGCCGACACCGCCGAGATCGAGAAGGACGTCGTCGCGGCCGGGGAGAAGTAGTGATCGAGACCCTGCCGGACCTTCCGGAGACCGTGCTGGGTTTCCGGTTCGCCGGATCGGTGTCGCGGGAGGAGTACCGCACGGTCTTCCTCCCGCGGACCCGGGCCGCGCTGGACGCGGGCTGGCGGATCCGGCTGCTGGTGGTCGTCGAGGACGACTGTGGCTGGTTCCAGCCGGGAGCGTTCTGGGAGGACCTGAAATTCGGGCTGGGCACCGCCCTGCGGCACCACGCGCTGTGGGAACGGATCGCGCTGGTCTCCGACACCGAGTGGGTGTCCCACGCGGCGTCGATCTTCGGCCGGGCCATGCCCGGTGAGGTGCGTGTCTTCCCCCGGTCCGGCCTGGAGGACGCGAAGACCTGGTCCGCGGCCCGGACCGTCCGCCCGGAGAAGTAGAAGGGCGCCGGGGCAGGGTTGCCGACCTCTCCCGGCTCGCCGGAGCCCACGCCGGGGCCGCCCGCGGCGCGGCCCCGGAAGTGCCGTCACGGTGCGTGCGGGAAGCCGCCACGGCGGGTGTGACCGTGGGGTGGTGAGGCGCCGGGCGAGAGCCCTCGGGTGATCAGCTGGTCAGCCAGGCCCGCGCGTTCTTCAGGGGAATCGCGAAGAAGGTCGCGTTGCCCCATCGCAGCGTCTGTCCGGGCTTGTCGAGTGGCTCGATCACCCACGCGTTGATGATGCGCTGACCGTCGATGTTGGCGCTGTCGCCCCCGCGGCCGTCAGCGAACTCGATGGCGCGTAGCCATCCGACGCCGTCCTGGTCACCCCGCTGGCCCGCGGAGAACTCGACGACGAGGTCACCGACGCGAGGCCGCTTCATCCGTTCACGCAGCTCGGCGGTCAGGAAGGGCATGTTGGGTGCCAGGGTGGCGCACCACAGCTCGTTGGCGAGCACGGCGATCAGTTGAGTCTTGCTTGGTAGCACGTCGAAATCATTTCATGTTGTCTCCGGGCTCTTGAAGGCACTCGGCCGGCCGCCTCCGCCCGCCGGGCGGAAAGGGCTGAGGCGGCACGGACCGGGCGATCAGGAGGGCCGGCCGGAGGGCTCTGGCGCGGACGTGCCGGCCGCCTCACGATCGTTGACCACGACGCCCCCGAGATGCTTCTCGACCAGGTCGGCCCGGACGGTGTCGGTGCGGGTGTCCTTCTCCGTGATGGCGCTGCCGTCCGCGTTCGCGACGACGCCGTACACCAGGTAGTGCCCGCGAACCTCCCACGCCAGGTTCGCGGCGGCCCGGCTGACGATGTCCGAGGAGCCGCCCGCGACCAGACCACCGAAGCGCCCCGTGCCCGCGTCCACGGCCTCCTTGATCGCGGCGGCCGCCTTCTCCGTCTTGGTGCGGCTCTCGAGGTTGAAGACGCCGGCCGTGATGACGAGGGCGCTGTCGGGGGATGCCAGCGTCGCGCGTACCACCTGGGTGCAGCCCGCCGTCGCCAGCGCCTCCGCGACGGCACCGCTGGCCGCGGTGTCGCATTTCGCGGACTCCTGCGTTTTGAGGACCTTGTACGGTCCGCCGGCGCCGTCCACGGTCCCGGCCGGGAAGATCTGGTCGATGGTCAGCGGGGCGGGGTCGGCGTTGCGGTCCTCGATCCGGCGTTCCTGCTCGGTGAGCGGCTGTTCGGCGGAGTTCCGCAAGTAGTACCAGCCGCCACCCGCGCCGGCCACCAGCGCCAGAAGGAGCAGCAGGACGAGCGGCTTG
Organism: Actinoplanes sp. NPDC049802; assembly: GCF_040656595.1. Taxonomy (NCBI): domain Bacteria; kingdom Bacillati; phylum Actinomycetota; class Actinomycetes; order Micromonosporales; family Micromonosporaceae; genus Actinoplanes; species Actinoplanes sp. NPDC049802. Next base: position 32,453 of record NZ_JBFAMR010000023.1, on the reverse strand, counting down.
CGCGAGCGGCGCCCGGTCTCCGGCTCCGGTCCGTGCCTCTCGGGTTCCCGCGGCGCCGTGCCGCTGTTCCCTCCGGGCCCTTCCGGAAAGCCGGCGCCCCGGGTCGGCGTGCCCCACTGATCCACGTCGCCGGCCGGGCGCCGGCCGGGCACGCCGTAGCCGCCCGGTGGGATCTGTGGTGCGGGGGAGACCGGCGGGCGTGGCTGATCGCCGGGCCGGATGTCGGTTCGCGGGCGGGGGATGTCGCCGTGCCGGGAGGCGTCGGAACCGGGTGGCGCGGTCCGTTGCCCCCACGGCTCGCCCGGACCACGCGTGGCGTCGCGCCTGCCGTAGTCGTAGGTCATCGCACACACCGTAGTGAAGGGGACAGGAGATGCACAGGCGAGATTGGAACATTCTTCGCCGATGTCTTCCAGCCCGGGGCACCCACGGACTCGGATGTACAGAGAGTGAGATAAGGGGCCTTTGCCTCATGGTGCTACTCACTGTGACGACAAAACCGGCGAATGGGTCAATATTTTAAGCCTCCTTAAAAAACCACTGTGAAGTCGGTCCGGCGGGGGAGCGCTCCGGCGCAACCGCTGTGTAACGTGTGCCCGCTGCCACGGGCAGATCAACCTCTGTAGAAAGCTAGGTTCACGTGAGTACCCACCTCGGTTTGTTCGAAGTGCTCCTCACTGCGGTTGGCATCGTGACGACCTTCGCGTTATCTGTGCGCCTGTTCTGGCGGCGCGGGATGAAGCCGTGACGAAGGCCGCCAAGACCGCGAAGTGGACCCCGGGACGCGCCCTTCCCGCAGTGGTTCTCATGGTCGGGGCCTCATCGCTGTGGCTCTTCCACCATCTGACTCGGTTCAAGAACTTCGACACCGACGTGTCCGCGTACGAGGTGGTCTACGCCTTCGCGTTCGTGGTGTTCTTCCTGCAGCTGATGCTCGCGACCTTCGATCGTCCCAAGCGGGTCACCGCGGAACAGACCGTCGAACTCGCGAAGCTCAGGGTGGTGGCGGTCGTCCCGCTCTACAACGAGGACGTCGATGCCGTCATCGCGACGATCCGTGGCCTGCTCGCGCAGACGCGCCCGCTGGACGCGATCTTCGTCCGTGACGACGGCTCGAACAAGGTGGACTACCTGCCCACCGAGCTCTGGGCGATCGAGGCCGCGAACGAGGCGAACATCCCCCTCGTGTGGGTCCGCGACCAGAACCGGGGCAAGCGGGCGACCCACGTGGCGGCCTCCCTGCGCTTCGGCGGCTGGGCGGACGCCTACCTCACGATCGACTCCGACTCGGTGCTGTCCCCGGACGCGCTCGAAAACCTGCTGAAACCCCTGATCGACCCCAAGGTCATGTCGGTCGCCGGCGTGTTCTTCACCTACAACCTCAGGGGCCCGATCGCCCGCGCGGTGGACCTGATCTGCACGGCGTCCCAGCTGACCGACCGGTCCGCCACGTCCGCCCTGGGGTCAGTGCTCGTCAACTCGGGCGGGATCTCGCTGTACCGCGCCCGGGTGATCGACGAAAGCCGGCACGGCTATGCCAACGAGGAGTTCTTCGGGCGCCGCGTCGAGTTCTCCGACGACTCCTACCTGACGCTGCAGGCCCTGATCCGGGGCAAGACCGTCCAGCAGGCGAACGCCTTCGCGTTCTGCGTCATGCCGGAACGACTCGGCAACCACCGCCGGCAGTTCCTGCGCTGGCTGCGTGGCTCGTTCATCCGCTCCTTCTGGCGGTTCAAGTACCTGCCGCTGGGGCGGATCGCCTACTGGCTGCACGCCGTGAAGTGGGTGCAGACCGTCGCCTCGACCATCATCGTCGTCTCGCTCTTCGTGGTGAAGCCGGTGGCCGACATCATCGCCTGGGTGCGGGGTGCGGGAACCGACGCCCTGATCGCGGACGGCGAGATGCTCCTGCTGACGCTCGCGATGCTGATCGTCTTCGGCTACGTCCAGCTCCTGAGGATCTTCACCGTCCGGCGGTCCGATCAGTCGAGGCCGGCACAGTTCGCCTGGTTCCTTCTCCTCGGCCCGGTCGCGACCGTCTGGCAGTGGTCGGTGCTGCGGGTGTGGAGGATCTGGGCCATCGCGTCCTGCATGCGATTCAAGTGGGGTACCCGTCAGCAGATCGAGGTCTCGATCGGAGGTGACCATGAAACGGTGCTTGCTAGTGCTGCCGCTGCTGCTACTGGCTGGATGCGTGACGAAACCAGAGTCTTCTTTCCAGGGCCGGCAGAGCGCGCTCGGATCGAGCGCTACCGCTCAACCCGCTAGCGCGATCCACGCCACCGTCGACATGCTCAAGGAGGACAAACCCGTATTCGGTGTCACGTCTGACAAGCCGGCCGCGGCCGAGTCCGACGAGATCGCGGAAAAGACCGGATGCCGGCCGAAATGGCGGGGCGTCTACGCCTCCATCGGCGCTCCCTTCGAGCTGTCCAGGCTGACCGACGCGGCGGGCACTCCATTCCTCACCGTGCAGCCGAAAGAGATCGGCACCAAGGTGGAACAGGAAGAATGGTCGCTGGCTTCGGTCGCCGCGGGAAAGCAGGACGAGAGGCTGCGTGCCGTCGCGAAAACCATCACGGAATACGGTGACCTGGTCGTTGTCCGGTACGCGCCGGAGATGAACGGGGACTGGTCACCGTGGGCGGCCGGCGTCAACGGCAACACCCCGGCACAGTACGTGAAGGCCTGGCGGCACGCCGTGACCGTGTTCCGGGAGGCCGGAGCGACGAACGTCCTGTGGCTCTGGGCACCGAACATCGCCCGCGGCGCGACGGTGAAGGGCATCTCCCAGTTCTGGCCCGGCAGCGATTGGGTCGACCTGGTGGGCTTCACCGGTTACGGGGTCGGCAGCGCGTACTACGGCGTCGAGACCAAGGCGAGTCAGACCTTCGACCCGACCATGAAGCTTCTCGCTCGCTACAAGAAGCCGGTCGTTCTCGCCGAGACCGGATCCAACGGATCGGGCAAGGTCGAATGGATCAACAGTCTGGGTCCTTGGTTGCTTGAGAATCCGGAAGTCCTTGGTCTGATATGGACGCAGGCGCCGCCGCCGCATTCCAGTGCGGACTGGCGTTTCGACGAGACGTCCAGCAGCACGAAGGCTTTCAAGAAGTCTCTCGTGCCGTATCTGACGTGTCTCTCCGACCGGTAGGACGATCGGCGTCGCCAATGATCCGTGGAAGGCTCTCCGCGGATTTGCAATTCGGTTCGGCATGTTCGCCGGAACCGCCTTCATTCGGCTGGCCCTGCAGATGCTCGGTCTAGCAGTCACTCAGTAAAGAGGAGCAATCGTGGCTGTCGACGTAGTCATTATCGGGCTCGGATACGTCGGGCTTCCGCTGGCCCGCGAGGCGACGGCGGCAGGCATGTCCGTTATCGGCTTCGACGTGAACAAGGCGTTGGTGGACTCGCTCAACGCCGGCCGGTCGCATATCGACGACCTCTCCGACGAGGACATCGTCGAGATGACGAACCGCGGCTTCCGGGCCACGACCGACGAACGCGAGATCGCCACGGCCGACGCGGCCGTCATCTGCGTCCCGACGCCGCTGTTCGAGGAGGGCGGCCCGGACCTCGGCGCCGTCCAGGCGGCCACCAAGGCCGTGGCGCGCAACCTGCACCCGGGAATGCTCGTCGTCCTGGAGTCGACGACCTACCCCGGCACCACCGACGAGCTGGTACGCCCGCTGCTGGAGGCCGGCGGTCTCGTCGCCGGTGAGGACTTCCACCTCGCCTTCTCGCCGGAGCGCATCGATCCGGGCAACCAGGAGTTCGGTCCCGGCAACACCCCCAAGGTCGTCGGCGGCCACACCCCGGCCTGCACGGAGGCCGCCGCAGCCCTGTACGGACGTTTCGTCCAGACCGTGGTGCGGACCAAGGGCACCCGCGAGGCCGAGACCGCCAAGCTTCTCGAGAACACCTACCGGCACGTCAACATCGCGCTCGTCAACGAGATGGCGAAGTTCTGCCACCGGCTCGGGATCGACCTGTGGGACGTCATCAACGCCGCATCCAGCAAGCCGTTCGGATTCCAGGCGTTCTACCCCGGCCCGGGTGTGGGCGGTCACTGCATCCCCATCGACCCCAACTACCTGAGCCACAACGTGCGCGTACGGCTCGGCTACCCGTTCCGGTTCGTCGAGCTCGCGCAGGAGATCAACGCGACGATGCCGGCGTACGTCGCACGGCGGGCCCAGAACATCCTCAACGAGGCCGGCCTGGCGACGAGTGGCGCGAACATCCTGCTGCTGGGTGTGACCTACAAGGCGAACATCGCCGACGAGCGGGAGTCCCCGGCCGTCCCGCTCGCTCGCGACCTGAGGAACCTCGGAGCGAAGATCAGCTACCACGACCCGTACGTGGCGGAGTGGCGCCCGGACCTCGACGCCCTGCGGGTCGACGACCTGGAGAGCGCGGTGGCCGCGGCCGACCTCGTGATCCTGGTGCAGAGCCACCGCGACTACGACGCGGACCGGCTCGCCTCGATGGCGAAGCGCTTCTTCGACACCCGCGGGGTCACGAGCACCGATGACGCGCAACGTCTCTGACGAGACGGGGCCGCGCATCCCGGCAACAGGAGGCGCGGCCGGCTGATCGGTTCGTGAACTGACGTCGGCCTGGAGAACGGTGTGCGCATCGCCGCTGATCCGTTCTTCAGGCCGCTCGCCGAACCGGCCGGGCGTACGAAAGAAAGTGAAGTAAGCCGCGCGGAATCCACCCACCGTGTGGGCGGAGCCCGCGGTCGGGCTTCACGCCGGAAAGCACAATGGGCACCGGTTCGCGTTTCTCCGCGAACCGGTGCCCGATTACTTTGTGCCCCCGGCAGGATTCGAACCTGCGCTTTCGCCTCCGGAGGGCGACGCTCTATCCCCTGAGCTACGGGGGCTCAGTGAGGAAGAGCCTAGCAGGACCTTGGAGAGCCCGGCCAACCGGTATCGCCCGGAAACGCGCGAGCCGCCGGCGTGATGCCGGCGGCTCGTCGATAAGCGCAGGTCAGGAGGCGGTTTCGAGCCGCTTCTGAAGATTCTGCATGTCGGTCAGGTCGCGCTGCTGGCTGTTGATGGACAGTTGCGCCGACTCGACGACCTCGGGCTCGTCGCTGAGCTCCACCACCTCCTGGGCCATGTGGATGCCGCCCAGGTGGTGGTCGATCATCAGCTTGATGAAGAGGCGGTCCTCCTCGATGCCGGTGGCCTCGCGGAGCTGCTTCAGCTCCTCGGGGGTGGCCATGCCGGGCATCAGGCCGTCTTCGACGCTCTCCGCCCCGCCCGGCATCCACGCCATGGCGGGCTGCGAGCCGGTCGGCTGGAGGTTCCACTCGCGGAGCCAGGCCTGGAACATGCCGATCTGACCCTGCTGGGTGAGAGCGATGTCACGGGCCATCATCCGGACCTCGGCGTCGGTCGCCCGGGTGTACGCGATCATGCCCATCTCCACCGCCTGCGAGTGGTGGGTGGACATGTCGCGGGCGAAGCCGGCCTCCGGTGAGCCGTCGGCCGGCAGGGTCTCGCCCCGGGGGATAAGGAAGCCGATGGCCACCCCCAGGAGCAGGCCCACGACCAGCGCGGCGGGTAGCCACCAGCCGGGGCGGCGCTTCTCCTCGGACAAGGTCAGCTCTGCGGGACGGAGCCGGTGGCGGACACTCCGCCGTCACAGGCGGCGGTCGGGCCCTCGATGGAGGCGTTGATGCGCAGCGACTGGATGAACTCGTCGATCCGCTGGTCGTCCACCGAGTCGACCTTCAGCTGGTAGCCCCACGCCTGGAGGGCGACGTTGGTACTCAGGCCGGGCACCGGGCTCAGCATGAGCTTCTCCTTGCCCTCGACCCGGTCGACGAGCTTCTCCACCTGGTCGGCGGGGAGGCCCTGTTTGTAGGTCACCCAGACGGTGCCGTGCTCCAGGCTGTGCACGGCGTGCTCGTTCGCGATCGGCTCGGAGTAGACGACGCCGTTGCAGTTCTGCCAGCTCGGGTTGTGCTCCCCGGCGACCGGCGGTTGCTGCTCGTACGACAGCTTGCCGTTCTTGTGCTGGCTGCCCTTCACGAGATCCGGGTCGGACTCGCGGTAGTTGATGATGCCGGCGATCGCCGCTGCCCGCTCGGCCCACGGCACGGACTGCTTCTTCTCCTGCTGGAGCGAGGCGACGACGCCCCAGCCGATGATGGCGACCGCGATCAGGACGACCGCGCCGGCGACCGCGATCGGGCCCCAGTTGCGCCCGCCGGCCACCTTCACCGGCGTAACCGGCTTACGGCCCTTTCCGGCGGGCCGGTTGCCCCCTGGCCGGCTCGGCCCGGTCTTGCCAGACTTGCCGGAAGGCGGCTTGCCCTGACCGGTGGTCTTGCCGACCTTTACGGTGGACGGGACCCGTTCGGGACCCGGCGTGCTCATGCTCATCGTGCCTCGTCGATTCGTCAGAATGGGGCGGGGCGGGGCGCGGGTGGCCGCCGAACGCCGAAGTCTACCCCCGATAGCATGGTTGAGTGACTCCCGCCAACCTTGCTGACACCGTTCTCTCAGCCGCTCGTGCCGTTTTCGAGACGCGTGGACTCGACGTCGGAGCGCTGCCCGACACGACATCGGTGGAGCGGCCGCGTAACCCCGAGCACGGCGACTACGCCTCGACGCTCGCCCTCCAGCTGGGCAAGAAGGTCGGGGTCGCCCCGCGTGAGCTGGCCTCGGCGCTGGCCGAGGAGCTGGGCCGCCGGGACGGCATCAAGTCGGTGGAGATCGCGGGTCCCGGTTTTCTGAACATCCGGCTCGACGCCGCCGCGGCCGGTGTGCTGGCCCGCGACATCGTGCTCGCCGGTTCCGCCTACGGGCGGACCGAGCGGCTCGCCGGGGAGCGCGTCAACCTGGAGTTCGTGTCGGCCAACCCGACCGGGCCGGTGCACATCGGCGGGGTTCGCTGGGCCGCCGTCGGCGACGCCCTCTCCCGGGTGCTGCGCACCGCCGGCGCGGACGTCGGCACGGAGTACTACTTCAACGACGCCGGCGCGCAGATCGACCGGTTCGCCCGCTCTCTGCTGGCCGCCGCGAAGGGTGAGCCCGCCCCGGAGGACGGCTACGGCGGCGCCTACATCGCCGAGATCGCGGCCGATGTGGTCGAGGCCGAGCCGGACGTGCTGTCCCAGGAGCCGGAGGCCGCGCAGGAGACGTTCCGGCGGGTCGGCGTCGAGCTGATGTTCGCCGAGATCAAGAAGACGCTGGCCGAGTTCGGCGTGCACTTCGACACCTACTTCAACGAGAAGGACCTGCACGACCGCGGTGAGCTCCAGGAGGCCCTGGACCGGCTGCGTGAGCAGGGGCGCGTGTTCGAACAGGACGGGGCCACCTGGCTGCGCACCACCGACTTCGGTGACGACAAGGACCGGGTGCTGCGCAAGTCCGACGGCGACTGGACGTATTTCGCCGCCGACTGCGCCTACTACCTGGACAAGCGCAAGCGGGGCTTCGACCGGATCGTGATCATGCTGGGCGCCGACCATCACGGCTACATCGGCCGGATGAAGGCGATGTCCGCGTGCTTCGGCGACGACCCGGAGAAGAATCTGGAGATCCTGATCGGCCAGATGGTCAACCTGGTCCGCGACGGTGAGCCGGTGCGGATGAGCAAGCGTGCCGGGACCGTGGTCACCCTGGAGGACTTCGTCGAGGCGCTCGGCGTGGACGCCACCCGGTACGCGCTGGCCCGCTACTCCTCGGACTCCCCGATCGACATCGACATCGACCTGTGGACCCGGGCGACCAGGGACAACCCGGTCTACTACGTGCAGTACGTGGCGGCCCGGACCTGGAACGTCGCGGTCAACGCGAACGACAAGGGCGTCACCCGGGGCACGCCGGAGGACTTCAAACCGGAGCTGCTCAGCCACGAGAAGGAGAACGATCTCCTCAAGGCGCTCAACGAGTACCCCGATGTGGTGGCCCGGGCCGCCGAGCAGCGGGCGCCGCACCACGTGGCCCGTTACCTCGAGGAGGTCGCGGGGGCGTACCACCGGTTCTACGACAAGTGCCTGGTGAGCCCCAAGGGCGACGACCCGATCACGGAGACTCACCGGGCCCGGCTGTGGCTCAACGACGCCACTCGTACGGTGATCGCGAACGGTTTGGCCCTCCTCGGGGTCTCCGCTCCGGAGAGGATGTAAGGCATGCGCGCACACGAGGCCGGGGCCCTGCACGGTGACCTCGGCAGCCGCGGGCCGGCCTGGCTGCGTACCCCGGAGGACGTGAACGCCCTCGTGCCGCAACTGTGGCCGCGGACCGTGAGCCGCACCGGGGCCGGGTCTCTGCAGATCGGCGGGGTGGACGTCCAGGATCTGGCGGCCGACTACGGCACGCCGGCCTATCTGCTGGACGAGGAGGATCTGCGGGCCCGCTGCCGGGACTTCGTGGCCGCCTTCGCCGAGGCCGACGTCTACTACGCCGGCAAGTCGTTCCTCTGCAAGGCCGTGGTGCGGATCGTCGAGGAGGAGGGGCTCTTCCTCGACGTCTGTTCCGGCGGCGAGCTGGCGGTGGCGCTGGCGGCCGGTTTCCCGGCGGAGCGGATCGGTTTCCACGGCAACAACAAGTCGGAGAGCGAGCTGCGCCGGGCCCTGGAGGCCGGGGTGGGCCGGATCATCGTCGACTCGTTCCACGAGATCGCCCGCCTGACCGCGCTCGCCGGCGAGCTGAACAAACGGCCCGGCGTGCTGCTGCGGGTGACCGTCGGCGTCGAGGCGCACACTCACGAGTTCATCGCGACCGCGCACGAGGACCAGAAGTTCGGTTTCTCGCTGGCCGGCGGGGCGGCGTTCGCGGCCGCCGCGCAGATCCTCGACGAGGGCGTGCTCGACCTGCGCGGCCTGCACTCGCACATCGGCTCGCAGATCTTCGACACGAGCGGGTTCGAGGTGGCCGCCCGGCGGATCCTGGAGCTGCAGGCGCAGATCCGGGACGCGCGCGGGGTGGAGCTGCCGGAGCTGGATCTGGGCGGCGGGTTCGGCATCGCCTACACCACCCAGGACGATCCCTCGACTCCGGGCGATCTGGCCAAGCGGATCAACAAGATCGTCGAGTCGGAGTGCGAGCTGGCGTCGCTGCGCAAGCCGCATCTGTCGATCGAGCCGGGCCGGGCCGTCGTGGGCCCGGCGGTCCTCACGTTGTACGAGGTGGGCACGGTCAAGGACGTCGACGGCATCCGCACCTACGTGAGCGTCGACGGCGGCATGAGCGACAACATCCGGACCGCCCTCTACGACGCCTCCTACTCGGCGACGCTCGCGAACCGCAGCAGCGCCGGCGCCCCCATGTTGGCCCGAGTGGTGGGAAAACATTGTGAGTCCGGGGACATCGTCGTGAAGGATGAATTCCTGCCCGCCGACGTGCAGCCCGGAGATCTTATCGCGGTCCCCGGGACCGGCGCCTACTGCCGGAGTATGGCCAGCAACTACAACCACGTTCCTCGTCCACCCGTGGTGGCGGTGCGCGACGGCGCGGCCCGCGTCATCGTGCGGCGGGAGACCGAGGACGACCTGCTTGCATTGGATGTTGGATGAGCCCCGCCAAATCGGTCCGCCTCGCCCTGCTGGGGTGCGGCATCGTCGGTTCCGAGGTGGTCCGTCTGCTGCACGAGCAGCGGGAGGACCTGACCGCCCGGATCGGCGCCCCTCTGGAAATCGCCGGCATCGCGGTGCGGCGTCCCGGCCGTGAGCGCGGCGACCTCCCGGTCGACCCGTCGCTGTTCACGACCGACGCTCTCGGCCTGATCAAGCGTGACGACGTGGACGTGGTGATCGAGGTCGTCGGCGGCATCGAGCCGGCCCGCACCTGGCTGGTCGAGGCGCTGAGGGCCGGCAAGAGCGTCATCACGGCCAACAAGGCGCTGCTCGCCGAGGACGGCGGCGCGCTGCACGACGCCGCCGCCGAGGGCGGCGCCGATCTCTACTACGAGGCGTCGGTGGCCGGCGCGATCCCGCTGCTGCGCCCGCTGCGCGAGTCGCTGCACGGGGACCGCGTGACCGCGGTCACCGGCATCGTGAACGGCACGACCAACTTCATCCTCTCCTCCATGGCCACGACCGGCGCGGGCTTCAACGAGGCCCTCGAGGAAGCCACCGAGCTGGGGTACGCGGAGGCCGACCCCACCGCGGACGTCGAGGGTTTCGACGCCGCCGCGAAGGCCGCCATCCTCGCCTCCCTGGCGTTCCACACCCGGGTCACCGCGGCCGACGTGTTCCGTGAGGGCATGACCGCGGTGACCGCCGGCGACATGGCCAGCGCCAAGGAGATGGGCTGCACCATCAAGCTGCTGTGCATCGCGCAGCGGGGCCCCGATTCGGTCTCCGTCCGGGTGCACCCGGCGATGATCCCGCTCAGCCACCCGCTGGCCGGGGTGGGCGACGCCTTCAACGCGGTGTTCGTGGAGACCGAGGCGGCCGGCCCGCTGATGTTCTACGGGCGGGGCGCCGGTGGCCGGCCGACCGCCAGCGCGGTCCTCGGCGACATCGTGGCGGCGGCCCGCAACCGGCTGACCGGTGCCCGGGCCCCGAGCGAGAGCAATTACGCCCAGTTGCGGGTCCGCCCGATCGGCGAGTCGCTGACCCGCTACCACATCAGCCTGGACGTGGCCGAGAAGCCGGGCGTCCTGGCCAGCGTGGCCGGGGTGTTCGCGCAGCACGAGGTGTCCATCGCGACGGTCCGTCAGTCCGGCCGCGCGGACGACGCGAAGCTGGTCATCGTCACGCACAGCGCGCCGGACGCGGCTCTCGCCGCCACGGTGGAGTCGCTGTCCCGGCTGGACATCGTCCGTTCGATCGCCAGCGTGCTGCGGGTCGAGGGCGGGGCCGGCTGATGGTGCGACCGGACAACGTCGGGGCCGTCCGTAACCGTCCTGAATAATGGCCTGCAATTCCCGAAGATCGACACGCGAGTGAGGAGTACGGCCATGTGGCGGGGCTTGATCGAGGCGTATCGGGACCGGCTGCCGGTCACCGGCGCCACCCCGGTGGTCTCGTTGCACGAGGGGAACACCCCGCTGGTGCCGGCGCCGGTGCTGTCCCAGCGGACGGGCGCCGACGTCTACCTCAAGGTGGAGGGCGCCAACCCGACCGGCTCGTTCAAGGACCGGGGCATGACGATGGCCGTGTCGAAGGCCGTCGAGGAGGGCGCCAAGGCGATCATCTGCGCCTCGACCGGCAACACCAGCGCCTCCGCCGCGGCGTACGCGGCACGTGCCGGCATCACCTGCGCGGTGCTCGTGCCCCAGGGCAAGATCGCGCTGGGCAAGCTGGCCCAGGCGCTCGTGCACGGCGCCCGGCTGCTCCAGGTGGACGGCAACTTCGACGACTGTCTGGCGCTGGCCTCGAAGCTGTCCCAGGACTACCCGGTCGCGCTGGTCAACTCGGTGAACATCTTCCGGCTGCACGGCCAGAAGACGGCGTCCTTCGAGATCGTCGAGGCGCTCGGGGACGCTCCGGACATCCACTGCCTTCCGGTCGGCAACGCCGGCAACATCTCCGCCTACTGGATGGGCTACCAGGAGGACAAGGAGGCCGGAAACTCGACGAGGCTGCCGAAGATGTACGGCTTCCAGGCCTCCGGCGCCGCCCCGATCGTGAACGGCAAGGTGGTCGAGCACCCGTCGACGATCGCCACCGCGATCCGGATCGGCAACCCGGCCAGCTGGACCAAGGCGCTGGACGCGCGGGACGCCTCGGGTGGCCTGATCTCGGCGGTCACCGACCGGGACATTCTGAACGCGTACCGGCTGCTGGCCCGTGAGGTGGGCGTCTTCGTCGAGCTGGGCAGCGCGGCCAGCGTGGCGGGGCTGTTGCAGCAGGCGGCGGCCGGCCGTGTCCCGGCCGGTTCCCGGGTGGTCTGCACGGTGACCGGGCACGGCCTGAAGGACCCGGAGTGGGCGATCTCCACCGCCCCGTCGCCGACCGTCATCGCGAACGACGCGCTGATCGCGGCGAAGGCCCTCGACCTGGCCTAACCCGGTGGTTCGCCCGCGGCGGCCTCCCGGACCAGCAGTGCCATCGCTTGAGCGACGATCACGAGCTCCTCGGCTGAGAGACGGCTGAGGAGCTCGCGCTGTTTGGCCGCGCCCGCGGTGATGATGCCTTCGATGAGCTCGGTGCCCGCCCTGGTCAGCCCGATCCGGCGAACACGCCGGTCGTGCACGTCCTCGGTGCGCGTGACGAGCTCCTGCACGACCAGCCGGTCGACCATGCCGCTGAGCGCGGCGGCTCCCACACCGATCATCCGGGCCAGCTCGCCGCCGGCCATCGTGCCGTGCCGGGCGAGCAAAAACATGATCTTCAGCTGCGACATGGTCAGGTGTGAGGAGAAGAGCGGATCCGACCGATCGGAGGCGAACAGGTGCTCCAGACGGATCTGTGCGCCCATGATATCTGCGATGAGCTGCTCTTTCTCGCCCACCGCGTGCTCCTTTTGTGACGTGCTGATGGCCGGTACGGGTCCATCCGATGTCGGACGGTACCAGTGGACCCCCATCGAAAACCATTTGTTCGCGTCATGCAAACTATCAGTATCGACCGAATCTTTCTCGGGGGAGCGCCAATGTCAGGTCTGACACGGCTAAGCCTTGCCAACCGAGGTCTCGTCGCCCTGATCGCCATCGTGCTCAGTGGCTTCGGGCTCTACGCCATCCCGTCTCTCAAGCAGCAGCTCTTCCCCTCGATCGAGCTGCCCGCCGCGTTCGTGAGCGCGGTGCTGCCCGGCGCCTCACCGGAAGCGGTCGAGGACCAGGTGACCAAGCCGATCGAGGACGCGGTCAAGGGCATCGACGGCATCGACAGCGTGACCTCCACCTCGCGGGAGAGTGTGTCCAGCGTCGTCGTGCTCTTCGAGTTCGGCACGGACATCGAGTCCGCGGTCAACCAGGTGACCACCTCGGTCAACCGGATTCAGTCGCAGCTTCCGGAGAACGTCGACCCGGCCGTCTTCGCGGGCGGCACCGACGACATCCCGGCGATCGTGCTGGCCGCGTCGTCCGGTGACAACGACGAGGCGGCGCTGCTCGCCAAGCTCAACGAGACCGTGGTGCCCGAGATCAACGGCATCGAGGGCGTCCGCGACACCCAGGTCACCGGCGCCCGCGCCGAGCAGACGGTGATCACGCCGGACATGGCGAAGATGGGCGCCGCCGGCGTCAGCCCCGCCTCGCTCACCACGGTGCTGCAGGCCAACGGCGTCTCCATCCCGGCCGGCACCGTGGTCGAGGGCGACAAGTCGCTGACCGTGCAGGTGGGCACCCCGATCACCACGGCCGAGCAGCTGGAGAACGTGTACCTGACCGGCTCACGCGGTCCGGTCCGGCTCGGTGACGTGGCCGCCGTCGAGAGCAAGCTGCCGCCCGCCGAGTCGTACACGCGGACCGACGGGGTGAACAGCCTCGGCATCGCGGTCACCGCACGGCCGGACGGCAACCCGGTGGAGATCTCGCACGAGGTCCGGGACATGCTGCTCGATCTGGAGCAGGCGTCCGGCGCGACACTGACCGTCATCACCGACCAGGCGCCGTACGTGGAGCGCTCGATCGAGAGCCTGACCACCGAGGGCCTGCTCGGCCTGCTGATGGCGGTCGTGGTGATCCTGATCTTCCTGATGAGCGTCCGGTCCACGCTGGTGACCGCGGTGTCCATCCCGCTGTCCGTGCTGATCGCGCTGATCGCGCTCTGGGTCGGCGACTTCACCCTCAACCTGCTCACCCTGGGCGCGCTGACCATCGCGATCGGCCGGGTGGTGGACGACTCGATCGTCGTCCTGGAAAACATCAAACGCCATCTCGAGTACGGCGAGGAGAAGGTCCACGCCATCCTCACGGCGGTTCGTGAGGTGGCCGGCGCGGTGGTCGCCTCGACCCTCACCACGGTCGCCGTGTTCGCGCCGATCGGGCTGGTGGGCGGCCTGGTCGGGCAGATCTTCTCGTCCTTCGCGATCACCGTGACGGTGGCCCTGCTGGCCTCCCTCGTGGTGTCGCTGACGATCGTGCCGGTGCTGGCGTACTGGTTCCTCAAGCCGCCGCCGGCCGGCGCCGACACCGAGGCGATCCGCAAGGCCGCCGAGGAGAAGGAACTGCGCAGTCCGCTGCAGCGCGGCTACCTGCCGGTGATCCGCTTCGCCACCACCAAGCGCTGGACCACGGTGCTCATCGGCATCGCGGTGCTGATCGGCACCTTCGCCCTGAGCACCCGGCTGGAGACCAACTTCCTCGACGAGTCGGGGCAGGACAGCATCACGATCAGCCAGGAGATGCCGGCCGGCACCAGCCTGGCGGCCACCGACGAGGCGGCCAAGCAGGTCGAGGCGGTCCTGGCCGACCAGGACGGCGTCAAGACGTACCAGGTGACCGTCGGCGGCAGCTCCGGCAACCCGTTCGCCGGTGGCGGCGGGGCGGGCACCGCCACCTACAACGTGGCCCTGGAGGAGGACGCGGACGCCGCGGAGATCTCCGACGAACTGGACACCAAGCTCGACGCCCTGTCCGGCGCCGGTGAGATCAAGATCGGACAGGAGGGTTCCGGCCTCGGCAGCAGCCAACTGTCCGTGTCGGTTACCGCCCCCGACAACGAGGTCCTGACCGCGGCCACCGAGCAGGTCCGTACGGCGATGACCGGGGTGGCCGGGGTCGCCGATGTCGACACCTCGCTCGCCGAGAGCGTGCCGCGCCTCGACGTGGTGGTGGACCGCAAGGCCGCCGCGCAGGTGGGCCTCACCGAGGCGCAGATCGCTCAGACCGTGGCGTCGCTGTTCCGCTCCGCCCCGGCCGGCCAGATCAACGTCGACGGCACCACCCAGGATGTCGTGGTCTCGTTCGGCAAGGCGCCCACCGACCCGGCCGCGCTGCGTGCGGTCCCGCTGCCCACCCCGGGCGGTGTGGTCCCGCTCGACCAGGTCGCCGACGTCAAGCAGGTGGACGGCGCGGTCGAGATCAACCGGGCGGACGGCAGCCGTACCGTCACCGTGACCGGCGCGGTCACCGGCGACAACCTCACCGAGATCAACCAGGATCTGACCGCCGCGCTGGAGGAACTCGAACTGCCGGCCGGCGCCGAGTGGACCATCGGTGGCGTCAGCGCCGACCAGGAGGAGGCGTTCTCGCAGCTCGGCCTGGCCGTGCTCGCCGCCATCGCGATCGTCTTCGTGATCATGGTGGCCACCTTCCGGAGCCTGATCCAGCCGGTGATCCTGCTGGTGTCGATCCCGTTCGCGGCGACCGGCGCGATCATCCTGCTGCTGGTCACCGGCACCGCGCTCGGCGTGCCCGCCCTGATCGGTGTACTCATGCTGGTCGGCATCGTGGTGACCAACGCCATCGTCCTGATGGACCTGATCAACCACTACCGGGCCGCCGGGTACGGCGTGCAGGAGGCGGTGATCGAGGGCGGCCGGCACCGGCTGCGCCCGATCCTGATGACCGCGATCGCCACCATCTTCGCGCTCATCCCGATGGCGCTGGGCCTGACCGGCGAGGGCGGCTTCATCTCCCAGCCGCTGGCCGTCGTGGTGATCGGTGGTCTGGTCAGCTCGACGCTGCTGACCCTGGTCCTGGTGCCGACGCTCTACACCATGGTGGAGAACCGCAAGGAGAAGAGCCGGGCCAAGCGGCAGGCGAAACGGCTGCGCAAGGGCCAGGCCGCCGGCGAGCCGAAGCACGCCGCCGACGAGCCCGCCGACGACCTGGTGACGGCCGGCGCGGCCCCGGAGACCAGCGGTGGCGCGCACGAGGCGCCGGAGACCGGCGGGAAGTCCGCGCTGCGCGGGCTCACCGACCAGTTCGAGGTGCTGAAGATGCCGCGCAAGCCGGCGAAGCCGGCCGAGTAGGCGACGAGATCCGATGCCCGGCCCCTGCGGCCGGGCATCGGCGTATCTAGACTCCGGTACGTGCCAGCAGACTTCTCGGTCCTTACCCGCAACCGGGACTTCCGCAGGCTCTTCGCCGCCGAGCTGGTGGTCTTCGGCGCCGACTGGTTCGTCATGGTGCCGCTGCTGGTGCTGCTGCCCGAACTGACCGGCGGCGGCACGCTGGGCGCGCTGGTGCTGGCCGTGGACACCGGCATCCTGGCGCTGCTGCTGCCGTTCACCGGCACGGTCGCCGACCGGCTGGACCGTCGCAGGATCCTGATCCTGTCGAACGCCGCGGCCTTCGTGTCCGTGCTGCTGCTGTTCACGGTGCGCTCCGCGGCGACCGCCCCGCTGGCCTTGGTCGCGGTCGGCGCCATCGCGGTGTCGAAGGCGTTCTACTCCCCGGCCGCGTCGGCCGCCCTGCCCAACCTGGTGGACGCCGCCGACCTGCCGGCCGCGAACACCATCGCCGGCTCGGCGTGGGGCACCATGACCGTGGTCGGCGCGTCTCTCGGCGGCGTCGTCAGCAGTGTCTTCAGCCCGTACGCCTGCTTTGCGGTGACCGCTGCCTGCCTGCTCTCCGGAAGCCTGCTGACCGCCCTGATCCGGCGTCCGATGCAGGCGCCGCGCAGCGGTGACGGCGAGCCTCCGCGGGCTCTGCCCGCCCTGATCGAGTCGCTGCGCCACATCGCCCGCCGCCCCCGCCTGCGTGCGCTGGTGACGGTCAAGTCGGCGGTCGGCCTGGGCAACGGCGTGCTGACCGTCTTCCCGCTGATCGCGGCGGCGCACGGGGCGGGAGCGATGGGCACCGGGCTGCTGTTCGCGTTGCGCGGCGCGGGCGCCCTGGTCGGCCCGCTGGTGATGCGCCCGGTGCTGACCCGCCCGTCCTGGCTGCTGCCCGGCCTGGCCCTGTCCATGGGCCTGTACGGCGTCGGCTACCTGGGTGTCGCCTTCGCGCCGTGGTTCCCGCTCACCCTGGCTCTGGTCTTCGTGGCGCACTTCGCCGGCGGCAGCAACTGGGTGCTGTCCAATTTCGCGCTCCAGGGCGAGGTCCCGGACGGGCTGCGCGGCCGGGTCTTCGCCACCGACATGATGCTGGCGACGGTCGCGATCGCGGTGAGCCAGCTGGCCGCGGGCGCGTTCATCGACCGGGTCGACCCGGAGTGGATCATCGCGGGTTGCGCGTCGATCACGCTGACCTATGCGATCGGATGGCGGCTGGCGACCCGCCGGCTCAGGCCCTCCACCGAGCCGTCATTCGGGATTACCGGGACCGGGGAGCCTCCCCCGAAATGATCAACCCCTAGCATGTGGCGATGGGCTTGTCCTTCGTCACCGAACCGGTCTCCGTCAGCACGCCGGCGACCAGCGCGAATCTGGGTCCCGGCTTCGACGCCCTGGGCCTGGCTCTGACGCTGTACGACGATCTGACCGCCCGGATCACCGGCGACTCCTACACCGTCACGGTGCACGGTGAGGGCGCCGGCCAGTTGCCGTCCGGCCCCGACCATCTGGTGGTCCGTGCCATGCTCGCGACCTTCGACGAGGCCGGGCAGCGGCCGCCGGGCGTCGCCGTCGAGTGCGTCAACCGGATCCCGCAGGCCCGTGGCATGGGCAGCTCCTCGGCGGCCATCGTGGGCGGCGTGCAGTTGGCCCGCGGCCTGATCGAGGGCGGTCTGGAGCTGATCGACGACGCGGCCGCGCTACGGATCGCGGCGCGTCTCGAGGGCCACCCCGACAACGTGGCGCCCTGCCTGCTCGGCGGGTTCACCATCGCGTGGACCGAGGAGACGGGCGCCCGCGCGGTCTCCCTGGTCCCGGCAGCGGGCGTGCGCCCCACCGTTTTCATTCCCGCCGAGTTGGGGTATACGGCTTCCGCGCGCGCCGCGCTGCCGCCGGAGGTCCCGCACCATGACGCGTCGTTCAACGCGGGGCGGGCCGCCCTGCTCACGCACGCGCTCACCACGGATCCGGCCCTGCTGTTCCCGGCCACCGACGACCGGCTGCATCAGAGTTACCGTGCTCCGGGGATGCCGGGCACGGCGTCTCTGGTGGCGGCTCTCCGTTCGGCCGGAGTGGCCGCCGTGGTCAGCGGGGCCGGCCCGACCGTGCTCGCGTTGACCGAGGTCCCGGGCGATTTCGCACCGGGTGCGCACTGGCACAGCGAAGTGCTGGGCGTGGATGACGCCGGTGCTCGTGTGAAAGGGGGTATGGTGGAACACGCCGAGCGGGGCCCTGTTGCCGCAGGTCGCACGAGTTGACTACGCTCAAGACCTAGCACAGCCGCGAAGCAAGCGATCTCTGCGGTTCGGCGCACCCCCGAGATTTCTGGCCTACGGCCTATCTCAACTCTCACCAAGGCAAACGCCGGGCAGCATCCATAGATCGCTGCACTCGCCGAGACCTACCCGTCAAGCCCTGGCGGGCAGGGATACCGGTCGAGCTGCCGTGCTGCACCAACTCCCGCGCCGCTGTTGCGAAGCGGGTTCCGAGGGCACCCGGCCCAGGCTGCAGTTCCGGGTGACTTCGGGCTTTTTCCGACGGAAGGAATCCATTGAGCGACACCACCGACGTGACGTCGGGTGTTTCTGACGTCGCTGACGGCGCCGGCACCACCGCGACCGCTACGAAGCGCCGCCGGGGCGGCACCGGGCTGTCCGCGATGCTGCTGCCCGAGTTGCAGAGCCTCGCCGCCTCCCTCGGCATCTCCGGCACCGCCCGGATGCGCAAGGGTGAGCTGATCGCCGCGATCACCGAGCGCCAGAGCGGCGGAACGCCTGCCGCCGAGCCGGCCCCGCGCCCGCGTACCAACAGCTCCGAGGCTGTCGCCGCCCCCGCGCAGCCGGCCCCGGTACAGGCCGCTCCGGTGCAGGTCGCGCCGGTCGAGGCGCCCAAGACCGCAGCGGCTCCGGCTGAGACGGCTCCGGCCGAGCGCCCGGCCCGGAGCCGCCGTGAGCGCGCTTCCCGGGAGCCCCGGGAAACCGCGCCGCGCGAGCCGGAGACGGCGACCGTGGAGGCCGCCCCGGCTCCGGCCGAGGCCCCCGCGCCCGCAGTGGAGACCACCGAGCGCCCCGAGCGGGGCGACCGGCCGGAGCGCGGTGAGCGCAACCGGGACCGGCAGCGCAACCAGCGTGACGGTCAGCGGGACAGCCAGCGTGACGGTCAGCGGGACAGCCAGCGTGACGGTCAGCGGGACAACCAGCAGCGTGACAACCAGCAGCGTGAGGACCGCGGCAACGACCGTGGCCAGCGCGCCGACCAGGGTCACGACGACGACGACAACGACGGCGACGGCGGTCGCCGGAGCCGGCGCAGCCGCTTCCGGGACCGTCGCCGGGGCCGCGACCGTGACGGCGACCAGCGCGACGACAACCGTCGTGAGGGCCGGGAGCCGCACGTCGCCGAGGACGAGGTGCTCGTCCCGGTCGCCGGCATCCTGGACGTGCTGGACAACTACGCCTTCGTCCGCACCACCGGCTACCTCTCCGGGGCGAACGACGTCTACGTCTCGATGTCACAGGTCAAGAAGTACGGTCTGCGCCGAGGCGACGCGGTCACCGGCGCGGTGCGGTCCGCGCCGCGCGACGGTGGCAACGACGGCCAGCGGCGGGACAAGTACAACCCGCTGGTCCGCCTGGACACCATCAACGGGATGGAACCCGACGAGGCCCGCCGGCGTCCGGAGTTCTACAAGCTCACGCCGCTCTACCCGCAGGAGCGTCTGCGGCTGGAGACCGAGCCGCACATCCTGACGACCCGCATCATCGACCTGGTGATGCCGATCGGCAAGGGGCAGCGTGCGCTGATCGTCTCGCCACCGAAGGCCGGCAAGACGATGGTGCTGCAGGCCCTGGCCAACGCGATCACCCGCAACAACCCCGAGTGCCACCTGATGGTCGTACTCGTGGACGAGCGGCCCGAAGAGGTCACCGACATGCAGCGCACGGTGAAGGGCGAGGTCATCGCGGCCACGTTCGACCGTCCGCCGCAGGACCACACCACGGTCGCCGAGCTCGCCATCGAGCGGGCCAAGCGGCTGGTCGAGCTGGGCCACGACGTGGTCGTGCTGCTCGACTCGGTGACCCGGCTCGGCCGGTCGTACAACCTGGCGGCTCCGGCGTCCGGCCGGATCATGTCGGGTGGTATCGACTCGACCGCGCTCTACCCGCCGAAGCGGTTCCTCGGCGCGGCGCGCAACATCGAGAACGGCGGCTCGCTGACCATTCTCGCCACCGCGCTGGTGGAGACCGGGTCGATGATGGACACGGTGATCTTCGAGGAGTTCAAGGGCACGGGTAACGCCGAGCTCAAGCTGGACCGCAAGATCGCTGACAAGCGGGTCTTCCCGGCCGTGGACGTCTCCGCCTCCAGCACCCGTAAGGAGGAGATCCTTCTGGGCAAGGAGGAGCTGGCGATCATCCACAAGCTCCGCAAGGTGCTCAGCTCGCTGGAGTCCGGCGCGGCTCTGGACCTCCTGATGGACCGGCTCAAGCAGACCCGGACCAACATCGAGTTCCTGATGCAGATCGCCAAGTCGACGCCTGGCGAATAACCACCCGAATGCGACGCGGCCCACCCAATCGGGTGGGCCGCTTCGCTTTTGTCGCACATCTTGTCTGATTCGCCCGCTACGGGGTCGTGCGAACCTCCGGTATCCCCATCCCTCGACAATCCGGAGGCGCTCGATGATCGTGCCCGGCTACCGGGACCATCCGGCCGAGCCCTGGGATCCGAGCTCACCCGTCGACCCTGGTGAGGCCGAGGACTTCCTGCGGTGCTGCTACACCGAGAACCCCCGCCTCGGCCCGGTCGAGCCGCGACTCGCCATCGTCCGCGCGCAGATCGCCGCGACCGGCAGCTACGTGCATACCACCGACGAACTCACCCACGGCGCGAAGATGGCCTGGCGCAACGCCGGCCGGTGCATCGGGCGCCTCTACTGGCGCAGCCTCATGGTGCTGGACCGGCGACGGGCCCGGACCGCCGACGAGATCTACTCCCTGCTGGTGCAGCATCTGCAGACCGCCGGAACCGGGCAGATCCGGCCGGTGATCAGCGTCTTCGCCCCGGCCCTGCCCGGTCAACCGCACGCCCGGGTCTGGAACGAGCAGCTCATCCGCTACGCCGGGTACCGGACCGAGGCCGGCGGCACGGTCGGCGACCCACGGCTCATCGAGTTCACGGCGGCCGTCCGCGGCTACGGCTGGCAGGGCAAGGGTGAGGCGTTCGACGTGCTGCCGCTGGTCATCGAGACACCCGGCGACGGGGTGCGCCTCTACGAACTGCCCGAACGCGCCATCCGCGAGGTGCCGCTGAGCCATCCCGAGTTCTCGTGGTTCGCCGAGCTGGGGCTGCGCTGGCACGCCGTCCCGGCGATCGCCAACATGCGGCTCACCGTCGGCGGCGTGCACTATCCGCTCGCCCCGTTCAACGGCTGGTACATGGGCTCGGAGATCGGCGCCCGGAACCTCGCCGACGCCGACCGATACAACCTGCTGCCGCTGGTCGCCGCACGGATGGGCCTGGACACCAGCCGGGAGTCGACGCTGTGGCGGGACCGGGCGCTCGTCGAGCTCAACCGGGCCGTCCTGCACAGCTTCGAACAGGCGGGCGTCAAGATGAGCGACCACCACACCGAGTCGCAGCGCTTCATGACCCACCTGCGCAACGAGGAGAAGGCCGGCCGCCGTGTGCCCGCCGACTGGACCTGGATCGTCCCACCCATCTCCGGCGGCCTCACCCCGGTCTTCCACCGCTACTACGACGAGTTCGACCAGCGCCCGGCCTTCTACCTGGACGACGACGCCGCCGACCTGGCCCGGCACGGATCCCGCTGCCCCTACCGCGGCTGACGTCTGCCGTGGCCCAGGCGCCTCTCTCACCCTGTCGTCCTGTCGTCCTGTCGTCCGGAGGGCCGGTGTGCAGGGCGATGTGTGCTCGGAGAACCGATGTGTGCTCGGAGAACGTGACACCCGTGGTGGGTGTGACGACACCCGTTGCCGGTGTCACGTCTGCGGAACACAGATGGCCGTGATCCGTGTCCCGTCTCCCCGGACGGGGATTCGTCTCCGCGTGTGCTGCCAGCCGGTGACCGTGACGGTGGTTGCGTGTGGCGGCCGGCCGGTGCCGCACGCTGGAGTTCGAAGCGCTGGTAGCGAGCCTTTATTGATAAGCCGGCAGGGTCAGCGCTCACGCCCAGCCGGGGGACTGTCTTGATGCGCGTACGGGGCCTGGACCACCGATCTCAGCCCGGTGCGGGCGTCGCGGGCGTGAGTGGGCAGTGAGATCGCGGAATGCCCACGGCGGGCACGGGTAGGCGTACCGGAAAGGGAAAGCGTGAGAAGGGCGCTGAGGCCGCGGCAGAGGCTATGCGAACTCGTTGACCGGGAAGTCGTCGCGATGACGCCAGGCGGCCTCGGTGCGGACGTGACCGGGCCGGACCCACTTCAGGAGTTTGCGATCGGATTCGGACGCCGGGATGCGGCCGGCGGCGCGGACCACGAAGCCTTCCGAGCAGTCCTCGGTGCGCTGGGCGGCCCAGGCGGCGCGAGCCTCGGAGAGGCTGCCGCCGCGGTAGAGGACCGGGACGACCGGCAGCTCCAGACGGCGCGCCCAGTCGACGGTGTCGTCCCAGCCGAGCAGTGTGTCCGTCTCGTCCCAGATGCCGAAGACCAGGAAGACGCCGGGCAGGTCGGTGTAGGCGACGCTGCGGCGAGCCCACATGGACTCGCCGCAGACCCGCCAGTCGTCGGGGATCCGGTACGCCGTCATCGCCCACAGCGCCTTCGCCGGACGGTCCCACGGGTGGGTGCCGGAGTCGAGCGAGCGGGCGAACATGGTGTCGCGGGTGAAGGTGAGGTTGCCGCCGTCCATCTTCTCGGTCACCACGAGCTCGCCATCCAACCAGGACAGATCACGCTGAATCCGGTCGTCAGCGGTCGCTCCCGGTGAGTCGGGCAGATGGAACGTCCGCGGGTATTTCACCCTAGAAATCTCCCTCCGCCACCTGGAAGACGGTCAGGCCGAGCTGCCGCCACATGCGTACCACCTGTTGACGGTCGTCGAACACTCCGACGATCCGCCAGCGCTCCCTGACCTCTCGGTCGAAGATCTCCCGCTTGACGATCGAGTCCTTCCGGCTGTCGCCCTCGGCCCGCATGAACAGACCTTCGTACGGCACCCCGACGAACAGGTCCAGCCAGGCCTCGGTCTCGGCGCGGCACACCGCGTCCCGCCCCGAGCAGAAGACGATCGCGTGCCCCGCGGCGTGCATCGCCCGCACCGCGGTGATCACCGACGGATTCGGCTCGTCCTCACCGACACGGCGCCAGTCGTACGGGCTGCGGCCGTTCATCAGCGCGACGGTGCCGTCGATGTCGACCAGCACCGCCTCCGGCAGCCCCGGATCCGGCCGGTAGACCACGCCCGGCCCACCCGGGTCGACGAACGGCACCGGCAGCGGCAGCCTCTTCCCCGCCAGGTAACGGTCGTGCAGGCGGCGGATCGCGTCCGCGCCGACCCGGTCGCCCTCGCCTCGCTCGGCGTCGCGCCGGACGCACTCGTCGACCGGCACGTCGGTGAAGTCGTGCACCTCGAACGACGCGCCGAACCGGGCCGCCATCTCGGCCCACTCGCGGACCGTCTTGGCGCGCAGGTTCGTGTCGTCGACGATGACGCTGGCCCGGGCACCCAGCAGCGCCTCCACGGCGGCCCGCTGGGCGCGCGTGACCTGCCCCTCGGCCACCTGTGTGTAGAGGCGGCCGCCGTGCAGCATGCGCCGCAGGTCGTCGCGGTTGACCCGGACCACGCCGGGCTGCAGCTTGTGCGCGAACGTCGTCTTGCCGGAGGCCGGCAGACCGCGCGTGATCAGAAGTCGTGTCATCCCCAGTCCCTCAACCGGCCGGCCGGACCCGCTGCCACAGGCCGGGACGGTAATCCTTGCCGTCCAGCCGCAGGAACAGTTCGGCGCGGTGCTCGCTGCGCACCGCCTCGATCGCGAACTCCTTGCGGCCCCAGCCCTCCGGCAGGCCGGCGACGATCATCGCGTAGGCGGCCTCGACCGCGGCCGCCCGCTTTTCGACCTCCGCGGTCAGCTCCGCCACGACGCCCCGCGCCCAGACGTGGAACTCGTCCGGCAGCGGCTCGAGCAGGGCGTCCAGGTCGCCGCCGGTCACCAGCAGCTCCCACACGCTGCGCGCGGTGAGGCCGGTGACCAGGCGGTGCAGCCGGACGTAATCCGCATACTTGATCTTCAGCCGCTGGTCGGCGTCGGTGAAGTGCACCACCAGACCCTCCCGGCCGTCGCGCGGCGGGGCGGCCAGCGCCTCGGTCAGGCTCGCGTAGCCGAACGTCTCGACCACCGGGCCCGGCCATCCCGGCACCGCCTCGGGGCCGAAGCTGCGGCCGGTCGCGATGTCCACCGCCCCGAGCAGCACCAGGTCGTCGAGGCCCTGGTAGTCCACGACGATGCGATTGCCCGGGTAGATGATCTCCACGAGCACGGTCAAACCCGCCGGGGGTACGAAGGACGCGTACCGCGTACGCAGAAGGTCAGTGGCGTGCAGAGCCTGGTCGGAGGCGAAGGACCCGCGGGTGGCGACGGCGTAGCCGGAGCCGTCGTGGTAAATGACGCCGAGGCTGCCGTCCAGTTTGTCGGTGACGGTCACCTTCGCGTCCGCCGCGAGGGCCGGCGCCTGGGTCTCCGTGTGGTTGAAGAACTTTTTCATCGGCCGGGCCGCGATCCGGCCGTCGGCGTCGACGATGAGGCCCCGGCAGGCCAGCGTGACCGGCGTCCAGGCGCCGCTGTACTGGCAGGCCTCGGTGTAGTTGTAGATCACGAACGGCAGGCTGGGGTGGCGCTGCGTCCGGATCAGACCGTTTCCGATCGCCTCGGTCAACTCGACCGGATCGAGGACGTCGCGGAGCAGCGTCATGGGGTGCCTGCCAAGGGGGGTGGAATGAACGGAGGGACGCTCACGTTAACCAGCATGAATCCGGTTGCGCCTCCTGATTTCCGGCCGGTACGGGAGGCATGGCAGACTGGTACATCGGCCAGTAGGGGTTCCGGTTCACGCCTTTGTCACAACGGTGGGGCGACCCGGCGACCCGATCATCGAGAGGGACCGAGAAGACATGAAGAGCGGCATCCACCCCGAGTACTCGACCACCGAGGTCGTCTGCTCCTGCGGCAGCACCTTCACCACCCGCAGCACCGCGAAGGGCGGCGAGATCCGCGTCGAGACCTGCAGCGCCTGCCACCCGTTCTACACCGGCAAGCAGCGCGTCCTCGACACCGCGGGCCGGGTCGCGAAGTTCCAGGCGAAGTACGCCAAGGTCACTGCCGCGAAGAAGAAGTAACCGCGTCAACGGCGCCCGTCCCGGTTTCCGGGGCGGGCGCCGTTCGCATGTGGCCCGCTGGTTCCGTTGGCTTGGGAGATTCGATGAGTAACGACCGTTTGAGCACGCTTCTCGCCGAGTACGTGGACCTGGAGAAGCGGATGGAGGATCCGTCGATCCACGCCGACCAGGCGCTGGTCCGCCGGGTCGGCCGCCGCTTCGCCGAGCTGGCCCCGCTGTACGCCGCGCACCAGGAGCTGGAGGCCGCCCGCGCCGACCTGGTCGCCGCGAAGGAACTGGCCGCCGAGGATCCGGCGTTCGCCTCCGAGGTCGAGGCGGTCGCCGCCATGCTGCCCGCGCTGGAGGAGAAGCTCGGCGAGATGCTGATCCCGCGCGACCCGAGCGACGCCAAGGACGTGATCATCGAGATCAAGGCGGGCGAGGGCGGCCAGGAGTCGGCGCTGTTCGCCGGTGATCTGCTGCGCATGTACACCCGGTACGCCGAACGCCGCGGCTGGGTGGTCGAGGTGATCGACTCCCAGGAGTCGGACCTCGGCGGTGTCAAGGACATCTCGGTCGCGGTGAAGACCCGGGGCGTGCCGGAGGGCGGCCACGGGGTCTGGTCGCGGATGAAGTGGGAGGGCGGCGTGCACCGGGTGCAGCGCGTCCCGGTCACCGAGTCGCAGGGCCGCATCCACACCTCGGCGGCCGGCGTGCTGGTGCTGCCCGAGGCGGAGGAGGTCGACATCGACATCCAGGCCGGTGACCTGCGGATCGACGTCTACCGCTCGTCCGGCCCGGGTGGGCAGTCGGTCAACACCACCGACTCCGCCGTGCGGATCACACACCTGCCCACCGGCACCGTGGTGAGCTGCCAGAACGAGAAGAGCCAGCTCCAGAACAAGGAGTCGGCGATGCGGATCCTGCGGTCCCGGCTGCTGGCCCAGGCACAGGAGGCCGCCGACGCGGCCGCCGGCGACGCCCGGAAGGCCCAGGTCCGTACGGTCGACCGGTCCGAGCGGGTGCGCACCTACAACTTCCCGCAGAACCGGATCACCGACCACCGGATCGGCTACACCGCCTACAACCTCGACCTGGTGCTCGGCGGCGAACTGGACGGCGTGCTGGACGCGCTGGCCGGCGCCGACCGGGCGGCCCGCCTCGCCGGGGACACCGACCTCAGCCGACGTCAGTGATGGTGATCCGGTCGCCGTCGCGGCAGCCGACGTAGCGGCCGTCACCGCCGCAGAAGCCGTCGCCGGCGACCGGGATGACGCCGAGCACCACGGAGCGGCCGGTCCGCAGGTCGAGGCGGCGCAGCACAGATCGCGAGTTGTCCGGCGGCAGGCTGAGCGACAGCATCATGATGTCGGCCTCCCGGTCGTGGTGGAGCACGTAGCCGCGGGCGCCGGCACCGATCACCCGGCCGTCCTCGGCGTGGATCAGGGTCTGCTGGACGTCTTCCCCGGTGCCGCTGATCAGCACCCGGTCGTCGGGCAGCGGGCTCACGCCCGGATAGCCGGACCGGCGCCATCGTTCCGCACCGGAGGCCGGGTCGAGGGCCACGACGTTCGTCCCGTCGCCGAGGCAGAGCACCGGGCCGCAGTCCTGCACATACGGGTTCTCGGCGGTCTCCCGCTCCCAGGCCCGCTCCAGGGTGCCCACCCGGTAGGCGGTGACCTTGCCCTGACGCTGGGTGACGTTGTCGTTGACCAGCACCAGCCCGGTCGCCGTGGAGAGCGAGCTGCCCCGCCCGAGCGTCGGCTGCTGCTCGATCCACGGCAGGCGGCGCTGCGCCGCGGTGACGCCGTCGGCGTAGCGCAGCACGGTCGTCTCGCCGGCGGCGCCGAGCACCACGACGTGTGCCGGGGCCGTCCCGTCGAGCTGGAGCATCGCGGTCTCCGCGCCCTTGAGGCGGCGCTCCCAGACGACGGAGCCGTCCCGGGCCCGGACCAGCCGGATCGCGATCAGATTCTTCCGGTCGTACTCGTGCAGCAGGACCGTGTCGCCGGTGTCGGACCCCTTCAGGGTGCCGGGATGCTTCCACAGCCGCTCGCCGGTCGCGGGGTCCATCGCCGTCACCGTACCGCCGAAGATCTCCACCCCGTAGCTGCCGTCCTCGAACTCGACCTCGACGGTCTGCTCGTCGCCGGGGATGAGCAGCACCTCCTGGTTCTGCCCGGCGTGCAGCCAGGACATCTGAGTGCCGGTGTCACGCTCCCAGAGGACCTTGCCGGTCTCCACGGCGTACGCCGTCAGCCGGGCCCCGCCGCCGTCGTCCCGGTGCACGTAGACGACGTCGTCGCGGATCGCCATGGTGTCGTTCTGGCCGAACGGGGCCGACCACAGCTGGCGGAACCCGGCCGGCACCGGCCGGGCCGACGCGCCCAGCAGCACGGCACACAGCAGCGCGAGGCCGATCAGAGCCATCCGCCGCACCGAGCCCTGCCGGAACTCGGCCCTCGGCGCCGACTCCGGTGAGTCGGCCGGAACCCCGCTGACGTCACCCAGCTCGATCACGGTCATGTCGGTTTCCGGCTCGCCGCCGCGGCCGCCAGCGCGGCGCTCAGCCCACGGCCGTGGGCGCCCACCTCGGACCAGCCCGAAGCCAGCCCGATCGGGGTGCCCGGGACCAGCGCCTGCCAGTTCTCCGCGGTCGCGGCCGCGCCGATCCGGCGGGACACCTCGGCCGCCTGATGCGGGCCGGCGCCCGGCAGGACCAGCACGAACTCGTCACCGGCGAACCGGGCCACGAAGTCGCCGCGGCGCATCACCCGGTGCAGCACCCCGGCGATCCGCTGGAGCACCAGGTCGCCGCAGTGCCGGCCGTGCCGCATGTTGACCGAGGTGAATCCGACCACGTCGCAGACGCCGACCGCGGCCCGTTCGCCGCGCGACAGCAGGCTGTCCACATAACGCTCCAGTTGGCGGCGGTTGGGTAGCCCGGTGAGCGGGTCGATGAGTGTCTCGTCGCCGTACCGGCCGGGGTCGCGGTGGGTCTCCTGGGCGTCCAGCCGGGCGGCGACACCGTCCAGATAGCCGTCCCGGAGCTGGTCGATGCGCTGGGCGGCGAGGCGGAACGCGTACCGGTCGGCGGCGTGCGCGGCGGCGTGGTCGCCGGCGCTGGCGTGGCAGATGCTGCGCAGCCGGGCCGGCTCGGGCGCGCCCAGCACCTCGGCGGAGACCGGCACCGCCTGCAACAGGGTCAGCGCCCGCTCCGGCTTGCCGGACGCGATCGCCAGGCAGACCGCGCCGAGGTGCCGCAGGTCCCGGGTCCGGACACTGTCACCACCGCCGGTCAGCCAGCGGGCGGCGTCGGCTCCGGTCGGCTCGCCGAGGGCGGCGCGGCGGGCCAGCGCGTAACCGTAGACGGCCCGGCTGCCCGGGCGCAGCTGATCGGTGGCGACGTAACGGGACAGCTCGGCGTCGATGTCGCGGAGCACCCGCAGGCAGCCGTCGGTGTCGCCCTGATGGTCCAGCGCCACGGCGTTGCGCAGGCGGATGCCGGGCGCGGCGAACACCTCGGACGCCAGGCCGGCGGCCGCCCCCGCCTCCCGGGCCTGCTCGATGGCGGTCAGCGCCTGGCCGTGAAAACCCAGGTACGAGTACGCCATGGCGAGGTCGTGCCAGCCCCAGGCGGTCTCCGCGTCGCCTTCCGGGACGGCGGCCAGCGCCCGCGACGCCTGCACCAGGTGGGTGACGCCACGGTCCAGGTTGCTCTGCAGGTGGGCGCCGACGGCCGCGAACGCGTGCAGTTGGCCGCGCAGATAAGGGTCGGGCACCTCACGGACCGCCTCTGCCGCGGCGGCCATCGCGACCGCCAGCTCGGCCAGCCGCCCCAGGTTGATCAGCGCGCCGAACCGCTGCACCAGCGCATACGCCCGGGTGGTCGGATCGGAGGCGGAGGAGAGCACCGCGTCGAGAATCGGCAGCGCCTGCGCGGACTGCCCGTTCTGCTGCAGATGTCCCGCGCGGCGGAGATCCTCGACGTGTTCCGCGAGCTGGTCCAACCAACTCACCAGGCGCCTCCCACGGCCTCGGCGGGTCGCCGGCTGCCCCGCGTCCGCGACGTCTCATGATTATGCCGTGACACCGCGACACGAACACCCCCGTGAAGGCACGGATCGGACCCGGCTGGCACCGGTGCTGGCTGCCGCCACGGCCGATCTCGCGGCGGCCGGGGTGGCGTCGCCGCGGGCCGACGCCGAGCAGCTGGTCGCCCACGTGCTGGGGGTGCCGCGCGGGCGGTTGCTGCTGATCGACTCGATCCGTGCCGTCGAGGTGGACCGGTTCCGTGAGCTGGTCGCCGAGCGGGCCCGCCGGATCCCGTTGCAGCACCTGCTCGGCACGGCCGCGTTCCGGTACGTGGAGCTGGCGGTCGGCGACGGCGTCTTCGTACCCCGGCCGGAGACCGAGCTGCTGGCCGGCTGGGGGGTGGCCCGTACCGGCCCGGGCGCCGTGGTGGTCGATCTGTGCAGCGGCAGCGGCGCCATCGCGGTGTCGATCGCCGACGAGACGAGAGCCGGCCGGGTGATCGCCGTGGAACGATCCCCGGCGGCGCTGACCTGGCTGCGCCGCAACACCGCGTCCCATCCGGTGATCGAGGTGGTGGCCGGGGACGTCACCGACCCGGGGCTGCTGTCCGGCCTGCACGGCGCGGTGGACGTGCTGCTGTGCAACCCGCCGTACGTGCCGGACGGCACCCCGGTCCCGCCGGAGGTGTCCGGCCACGACCCGGCCGAGGCGGTCTTCGGCGGCGGCGACGGGCTGACCGTGATCCGGCCGGTCGTCGAGCTGGCCGCCGCCCTGCTCAAGCCGGGTGGCTCGGTCGGGATCGAGCACGACGACGTGCACCGGGAGGCGGTGCCCGCGCTGCTGCGGGCGGACGGCCGCTTCACCGAGGTGGCCGCGCACGAGGACCTCAACGGCCGTCCCCGGTACGCGACCGCACGCCGCCGGTAGGGCACCGTGTAGCCGCATGGCAGACTGCATCTCGTGATGCTCTACGACTGCTCCACCGTCACGGACCGGGACCGTGGCGTCGCCGCCGCGGTCGAGGCGGCCAAGGGCGGCGAGCTCGTGGTGATCCCCACCGACACCGTCTACGGGGTGGGCGCCGACGCCTTCGCGCCGCACGCCGTCAATCAGCTGCACCACGCCCGCGGCTCGGATCGCCGGGTGCCGCCGCCGGTGCTGGTCGGCTCGCGGCACACCCTGGACGGGCTGGTGTATTCGCTGCCCCGCGCGGCCCGGGAGCTGGCCGACGCGTTCTGGCCCGGCGCGCTCACCATCATCGTGGAGCACTCGCCCAGCCTGAGCTGGGATCTCGGCGACACCGGCGGCCAGGTGGCGGTGCGGATGCCGCTGCACCCGGTGGCTCTCGAGGTGCTGCGTGAGGTCGGCCCGATGGCGGTCACCGCCGGCAACAAGCTCGGCTCGCCGGCGCCGCTGACCGCCGAGGAGGCCCGCGACCAGTTGGAGTACACGGTTCGCGTCTACCTGGAGGCCGGCCCGGCCGCCGACCCGGCGCCGAGCACGATCGTCGACGTCACCGGTGACCTGCCCCGCGTGCTGCGGGCCGGCGCCATCCCGCTGGAGAAGCTGCGTGACGTGGTTCCGGACATCATTGATGGGCAGGCCTGATTTGCCTCCGTTCACCGTTCTGCACGTCTGCATGGGCAACATCTGCCGGTCCCCGATGGCCGAGCGCCTGCTGGCCCGGGCGATCCGGGACCGGGCCGGCGACATCGACGGCGACGCGCTGCTGCGCAGCGTGAGCGCCGGCACCGGCGGTTGGCACGAGGGCGAGGAGATGAATCCGCCGGCGGCCCGGCTGGTCCGCGCCCGCCGCGCCTCCGACGAGGACTTCCTGGCCCGCAAGCTGCGCGGCGACTTCATCGACGGCGCCGACCTGATCCTCACCGCCACCGCCGACCAGTACGACTACGTGGTGGCGCTGCGCCCGGAGGCCGCCGATCGTACCTTCGTGCTCGGCGAGTTCGGCCGGCTGCTCGGCGCGGTCGACGCCGCCGCGCTCCCGCCGGCCGAGGCGAAACCGGAGGCGGTGCGCGCCCGCGGCGTCGCGATCGTCGGGGAGGTGGCCCGGCTCCGCGGCACGGACGCGCCGCAGGCCGCCGACGACCTGGACGACCCGTGGGGCCGTGGCGACCAGACCTTCCAGCGGGTCGCCGACGAGATCGAGGACACCACGATGCCGCTCGCCGCGCTGCTGCTGCCCTGACCGGTGCCGATCCAGATGTCCAGTGCCGTGATCGGCTCCGCCGCGAACCGCGTCGTCCGGCCCGACGCCGAAGGGCTGCGCCGGGCCGCGGAGATCCTGCGCGCCGGCTCGGTGGTGGCCTTTCCCACCGAGACCGTCTACGGCCTCGGCGCCGACGCCTTCTCCGCGAAGGCGGTCGCCGAGATCTACCGTCTGAAGAACCGTCCCACCTGGAACCCGCTGATCGTGCACGTGCCCGACGTGGCGGCGGCGCGTGAGCTGGCCGGCGAGTGGCCGGACCGGGCGGACGAGCTGGCCGCGGCGTTCTGGCCCGGCCCGCTGACCCTCGTCGTGCGGCGGGCCGCCCACCTGCCCGGCATCGGAGCGGCAAACGACACGGTCGCCGTCCGGATTCCGGCCCATCCGGTCGCCCTCGACCTGCTGCGGGCCTCCGGCCTGCCGCTGGCGGCGCCCAGCGCGAACCGTTCCGAGGGCATCTCGCCGACCACCGCCGGGCACGTGATCCGCAGCCTGCCCGACGTCCCGCTGGTGCTGGACGGTGGCGCCTGCTCGTGGGGCATCGAGTCGACCGTGCTGGACCTGACCGGTGAGGTGCCGCGGCTGCTGCGCCCGGGAGCGCTCGGGCTGCGTGTGCTGCGGGACGTCACCGGCCCGATCGCGCTGCCGGAGTCGGAGACCGTGGACGGCACGGCCCGCCCGTCGCCGGGGATGAGCCGCCGCCACTACGCGCCACGCGCCACGGTCATCCTCTGCGAGGACGTGACCGGCGTGGACCGCTTCACTCTGGCCGGGCCGGTCGGCGTGCTCACCTACGAGGGCGGCGAGGGCACCGAGGTGCTCTCCGCCGACCCACGGGAGTACGCCGCCGACCTGTACGCCGCCCTGCACCGCCTGGACGACGCGGGCTTCGCGACGATCCTGATCCAGGAGTGCTGAGCAGCCGCACCCCGCCCTGGAGCCGGCCCACGTTGCCGACGATCACGGCGGCCGGGCGGCGGGGCATGGGCGGGCCGCCGTCCAGCCGG
>NZ_JBFAMR010000022.1:46895-116635 GCF_040656595.1 Actinoplanes sp. NPDC049802 | reverse complement strand
CCCATCCGGCCCGCCGTCATCCTCCGAGCCCCGCCCCATCAGCCCCGTGACGCGGTCTTCGCCGGCAAGGCGTCCGCCCAGCGGCGGACCACGGGTCACGGTCCTCGTCTGAGAAGGACCTACGAGCGCACCCTCCCTTGAACAGCCGGCAGGGTCAGTGTCGTTCGGGGGCTTGGAGGCAACCCCAGGGCCGGCCGGTCTCAGCCCACCGGCGCCGGCTGTTCCTCCGGGGCGTCCAGATAGAGGGCGGCGACCGCCCCGAGCAGCAGGAGGCCGCCGGTGACGGTGGCCGGGCCGAGCGGCTCGCCGATCAGGGCGACGGCGAGCAGGGCCGCGGTGAGCGGTTCGAGCAGGGTGACGACCACGGCCACACTGCCGGGGACACGGCGCAACCCGGTGTAGAACAGCGCGTACGCCAGCGCCGTGGTGACGGCCCCCGCGTAGACGAGCAGCGCGATCGGGGTGGCCTGCGGGGTGAAGGTCAGTCCTTCGATCGCGGCGAGCGGCAGGAGGCTGATCGCGCCGATCACACAGGACAGGGTGGTGAGGGTGAGCGGCTCCATGCCCTGAGTGGTGTGCCGGCTGACGGCGGTCGACGCCGCGTAGACGGCGCCGGAGCCGACTGCGGCGAGCAGCCCGTAGCCGGCCGCGGTGGCGGCGCCAGGTTCGACGGTGGCGCCGGCGATCAGCACCAGGCCGACGATCGCGGCGGCCGAGGCGGTCAGGGTGGCGGCGCCGGGCCGCTGCCGGGTGCGCAGCGTCTCCCACGCGCTCAACAGGACGGGGGCGAGGCCGAGGCTGACCACGGTGGCGATGCTGACGCCGCCGAGGCGAACGGCGACGAAGTAGAGGGCCTGGTAGGCGGCGAGCCCCATCCCGGCCACGGTGACCGCGACCGGCGCCGCCCGGAACGCCGCCCAGATCCGGTGGCGGGCCACCACGCCGATGAGCAGCAGCACGGCTGCCGCGGCGGCGAGCCGGTAGAACCCGATGGCCAGGGCGCCGAGGCCGGTACGCGCGGCGACGACCTGGACGACGACGCCGGTGGTGCCCCAGAGGACAC
The DNA here is from genome assembly GCF_040656595.1 of Actinoplanes sp. NPDC049802. NCBI lineage: Bacteria > Bacillati > Actinomycetota > Actinomycetes > Micromonosporales > Micromonosporaceae > Actinoplanes > Actinoplanes sp. NPDC049802. The sequence continues at coordinate 115,572 of NZ_JBFAMR010000022.1, read as the reverse complement.
CGGCGGCGGAGACCTGCAGCAGGCTCAGCCGGGCGCCGAGGGCGCGGGACGAGAGAAATGCAGTGAACACGTGCGCTCCGTGAGGAAGTGAGTCGTCAAAGGGCCGGCGACGGAGCGCAAGGCGAAACGGCCGGTCAAGCGCGGCTTGAACGGCGTGGCGGCGCTCCGGTCAGGAGCGCGGGGGCGGTAGGACGCCGGGGAAGGTACTCACGTCCGGCAGCCTAGCGGCAGAACGCGGCACACCGCTCCCCGGTACAGGGAGCGAGACCGGGGAGCGGTGTGCTGGTCAGGCGGCTGGAGCGGCGGTGGCCGCCCACATCGCGGTGAATGCGGCCGCCTCACCGGCCAGCCAGCTCTCGACATCGGCCGGGCGGCCGGCCGGGTCGATGCGGTGGGCGACGCCGCGGCGCAGGTCGACCAGGACCGGCTCGGCGTTGGGCAGAATCTGATCCATGTGACGGGCCATCAGATGCAGCATCGCGGTCGTCGCCTCGGCGCTCGGCGGCTCCTCGTCGAAGTGCAGGCGGACCGCCTCGCGGCGGCCGTCGGCGAAGCGGAGACCGAAATGCGGGTTGATCTTCACGGCCAGCGGGCCGACGCTGGCGATGGCGTCGCGGGTCTGCGCCAGATCGACCTGCTCGGGATCGCCGAGTGACGCCAGGTAGGTGCGGGCTCCGGCACGAAGCGCCTCGTAGAGGGGCTTCCAACGGTCCTTCACCACATCGACCACGCCGCCGAGATAGCTGCCGCCGGTGCGGAACGCGATGTCCGCTTTGAGTGCCTTGACGAGCTGGCCGTGCGGGTTGAAGCCGCTCCGGCGCTCCCGCTGCCGGCGCAGCCCGCCGACGAATGTGGCCTTGGCCGGGCCGGTGCGGGATACATACCGTGTGAAGCCGAGCATCGTCGCATAGGGAGGGATCACGGGCACGGGGGTGGTGGTCGAGATCGTCACGTCGTCTCCTCACTCGCGCTGCGGAAATCCGCCGAAGATCCGCAGCTCAGGGCCCCTCTTTCGTACATACATTCTAATCGACGGGTACGACATTCCCAACGCGGAAGGAGACCGGGACTGTCGCTGTCCCGTCCGCGCGAACTATGCGGAGTCCGGACTTACCTTGCGGACCGGCCACACGACCATCTCCGCGATCCGCGCCGGCCCCGGCGGGTCCCGACGCCGAATGAGAAGTACGCCGCACTGGTCGCGGCTGCCGGCTACCTGTCGCTGACCCTGTCCGGTGAGGACTACCGGGAGTTGCTGGCGGTGGAGTGGCGGCGGATCACCGACGAGGCATCAAAATCAACAACCGCACCTACAACGACGTCACGCTCGGTCCCTACCGGGGTGATCGCTCCGGGATCACCGCCAAAGGGAACCGCTGGGAGGTGCATGTCGATCCCTGCGACGTCTCGCAGGTTCACCTACGCACGCCGGACGGCTGGATCACTGTCCCCTGGATCTGTCTGCCGATGGTGTCCGCGCCGTCCGCCGACTTCACCTGGCGCCACGCCCGTCGTCTGGCCGGCACCGGATCGACCGAGGCCGAGATCGCCCGGGTCCTCGACGACCTGCTCACCCGCGCGGAGCACGGGCTGGACAAGGCGAGCGCCTGCATCACTGCCCGCACCAGGGCTGGCCAAGTCGCCCACCGGCCGCCGTTATCCGAGCCTGAGCCGGCGCCGGACGCCGAGGAGTCCGCCGAGCCGGACGCCGAGGTCATCCCTTCGGAATCGTCGACCCACCTGCGCCTGCTGCACTGCCTCGGCCCCGCCGCCTACGACGCCGTCCTCACCGGCTTCCTCATCTGCGGTCGCCGCTGGGGCCACAAGCCGACCCACTCACCGACCTCGACGGCCGAGTGTTCGGGACGATCACGAAGCCTCCTAATCCATCGAGTTTGACGAATTAGTGGAGTTGATACTCCCAGCCTTCCGGCCGCCATTGGAAGTCGGCTTCCAGCAGTTCCCGGACGGTGAACCCGTTGATCACATGCTCCAGGCCCCGATACGTCGCGAGGTGCCCGATCACCATGACCCGGCGGCCCGCCCACCGGGTCGGCAAATCGGCGAGCATCCTCGCCACCCGCCCGATCGCCTGGCTATGGCTTTCGCCGTCCGGATACGGGTTGTCGCAGAAGTCCAGGCGATCGTGCTTGACCTCGGCCCCGGGCGAGCCGTTGCGCGTTCCGAAGTCGCACTCGCGCAGCCGCCAGTCATGCAGGATCGGGACATCCGTGCCGCCGAACGCGATCTCCACCGTCTCCACCGCGCGGCGCAGGTCCGAGGTGAACACCGCAGCGATGCCGTCATCGCGCCGCCGCTGGCCCATCTCGGCGGCATTGACACGGCCTTGCTCGCTGAGCCGGCCGGGCAACCACCCGGTCGCGATGCCCCGCTCGTTGTCCTCAGTCAGGGCATGGGTCTCGAACACGATCCCGATCGGCATCGCACGAGGTTACTGAGGTCCTTCAACGGTTCTGTCGAGTCAGGGCCTGTCGCGCACCGAGTCCAGCGCTCCGGCGAAGACCGATCGGTAGGAGGCGAAGTGGGCAGCCTCCTACCGTGTCCACGCCAACACCTCCGCCGCGGTGGGACCGCCTGAACTGGTTGGCATGCATCGAGGCGCTCACACCAGAAGCATTCATTACGGGCGAACCGATCCTCAATGGCCGTCACCAGCCGGCGACGCTGATCGCCGAAGGCCCGTAGGCATCGGCAAGAACGCGCACCTGGCATGCCTGCTCGGTCTGCGGCCCTCGGGCCGGCTTCGACGAGATGCATCAGGACCAGGCCATATAGCCGACGTCCTCGAGCGGATCACCGACCGCCGCGAAAACCGCAAGGTAAGTCCGGACACTCTCGTCCCGCACCGTCCGGATCCATCCTGCGAGCCGCTGTTCAGCGCCTTGATCATCCGCAACCCTCGACCGGACGCGACAACTGTCGCTTCCCCGCGACCCTGCGAGTGTCCGGGCCGCCCTGCGAATGATCTTGCGGGCCGTCCGGGGACGCCTTGCGAGTTCACTCCCGCGTGCCGAATCGGTAGCGCGTCATCGACGTCGATGACGCGCAAGACGGATGATCTTGCGGTCGGGTGGAGAGCCGGGCCCGCAGCCGACTGCATCAGACCGACAGCGGCGGCGCAGTCCGACTGCTTTCCAGCGCATCAGCCCAGCTCCATGGCCCGTCCGAGGAACTCGACGGGGCACAGGCCCGCCGGGAGTGCGTCTCGCCGACCCGTGAGCCAGGAGGCGGGGACAACTCGATTGCGCGATGTCGATGCGTCAGGAACCATCGCCGGGCACCATGAAAAGAGGCGATCATGACACGGGTATTCCTGCAGCCGGACGACCTGCGTGACCTGGTGGCGGACCAGTTCGGCACGGACCGCAGAGTTGCCGCCCTGGACCGGCTGGCCGGTGGCAGCAAGAAGGGCGTCTACCGGCTCGGTCTGGACGACCAGGCGACGGCGATCGTCTATGTCTGGGCGGCCGGCGAAAACTACTGGCCCCCGGCGCCGGCCGTCCCTGACGACCCGTTCACCGACGCGTCGGGTGCCGAGTTGTTCGCCGCCGGCCATGCCGCCCTCACCGCCGCGGGTGTTCGGACGCCACGGCTGTTGGTGCTCGACCGCGACGGCCGCTACCTTCCGGCCGATCTTGCACTGGTCGAGGACGCCGGTGGGATGACGCTCGAGACCCTCATGGAGCAAGACCCGGCCGCAGCCGCGACGCCGCTGGCCACACTTGGTGACGCCCTGCGCCGCATGCACACCACACGCGGTTCCTGTTACGGCAAACTCGCCGCCATCGCTCGCGGGGAGGCGCCCCAGGACCGCCGCACCGAGGACATCATCAAGGATCGCGCGCTCGGTCACCTCGACGCCTCGGCCACCCGCGACACCCGGCTCGCCGACGCCCACGACCGAATCACCGGCCATGTCCGCCACTTGCACGGCGAGGTCACCGCCCGCGAGGAATACGGGCTGATACACGGCGAACTCGGACCGGACCACGTGCTCGTCACGCCCTCCGGCGAGCCCGCCATGATCGACATCGAGGGGCTGACGTTCTTCGACGTGGAATGGGAGCACGCCTGGCTGCGAATGCGCTTCGGTGGTGCGTACTCCGCGCTGCATCCGGTCGAACTCGACCCCAAGCGCTTGGAATTCTACCGATACGCCCAGATCCTCTCTCTGATCGAGGGACCTCTCCGGATCGCCGACACCGACTTCCCGAACCGCCAGTGGATGCTGGACCTGGCCGAGCGGAACATCACCAAGGCCCTGACCGCGATCTGACCTCTCAGGATCTCCGCAAGTGGAAGTCGGAACGAATCGTTCCCCCACCGGCCAAGCTCACCTTGCGAGTCACCGGTCAGCGCCTCGATCCTCCGCAACCTTCAGGCGGGCGCGACGGGGACCGTGTCCGGTCCAGGGCTGCCGACGTGCCTCCTCCGCCGCCCGGCTCGGCGCGGGCGGCGGAGGCATCGGTCAGTTGTCGTCACGGCCCTGTTCGGCGAGGAACCGCTCCAGCTCCGCGCCGAGTTCCTCGGCGGTCGGCAGCGGCGTCTCCGAATCGGCCAGCAGGTTGGCCTGGCGGCCGCGGACGAAGGCGTCGTACTGCGCCTCCAGCGAGGTGACCAGGCGGCCGGCCTGCTCGTCGTCGGCGATCTGCTTGTCCACCTCGACGCGGACCAGCTTGGCCGACTCCCGCAGCTCGCCGGTGGGCAGGGCCAGGCCGGTGCTCGCCGACACCGAGTCGAGCAGCAGTTCGGCGGCCGCCGGATAGGCGGTCTGGGCCAGATAGTGCGGGACGTGCGCCGCGAACCCGAGCGCGTCGTGGCCGGAGTTGCCGAGCCGGAACTCGAGCAGATTGCCGACACTGGCCGGAACCTGCACCCGCTGCAGCCACGACTCGTGTTCGCCGAGCAGGCGCTGGTCGGTGGCGTGCGCCGTGACGCCGACCGGGCGGGTGTGCGGAACGGCCATCGGGATGGCGTTGAGCCCGACCGTGACGGTGACGCCGAGACGGTCGATCAGGCCGGTCACCGCGACGATGAAACGCTCCCACTGGAGGTCCGGCTCGGGGCCCGCGAGCATCAGGAACGGCGTGCCCAGCTGGTCCTTGACGAGGTGCAGGGCGAGAACCGGCTCCTCGTAGCTGCTGAAGTGGTCGGCCTCGAAGATCATCGGAGGGCGACGGGACCGGTAGTCGAGCAGCTGGTCCAGGTCGAACGTGGCGACGACCTCGCTCTCCAGGTGCTCCAGCAGATTGTCCCGGGCCAGCTGGATCGCGCTGCCCGCGTCGACGAAGCCGGTGAGCGCCTGGATGAGCACCGGGCCGTCCAGAGCCGGCAGGTCACCGGTCACCTCGTAGAGCCCGTGTGGGTCGAGCACGCTGCGGTCCTCCCTCGAAAACCTCACCCGCTGACGCGGGTTTCTCCCTGCCAACAGCGGGCCGGTGGTTCGCATTCCGGCCCCTTGCATCATCTTGTACGCCGTACGTGCGGCAATCTGCTGTGACGGTGAACACCCCGCCCTGGTGGGGGGACGTGCGCGCACCAGTCACAATGAGTTCTAGATCCTCTTCCTCGCCCCCCTCGGAGTGATCTTTGACTCGTCAACAGTCCGTCCCCGAGACCGCCGCCCCACCCGGGACCCTGTGGGCCCGGATGAAGGCCGACCCTCAGTACGCGCCCGAGCACCTCGCGCTGGAGGCGGTCCGCCGCCTCGGCCCGGAGGCCGCCGACTGGCACGCCCGGATGCGCGCGGAACGACCCGAGCTGGAGCCGGAACAGCTGGCCGTGCTCGCCGTCAAGCATTTCACCAACCTGGCCCGGGTGTCCGGGGCGGTGTCCGGCGCGGCCGGCCTGCCCGGCGCGGTCCTCGACGTCGGTGTGCTCGCCTGGACCCAGGCCCGGATGGTGCTGCACATCGCGGCCGCCCACGGCGCCGATCCGGCCGTCCCGGAACGCGCCACGGACCTGCTGGTGCTCCAGCGGGTGCACCGGATGGCGGAGACCGCCCGGACCGCGCTCGGCGTCGCGGCCGGACGGGAACGCGCCAGCCGCATCTTCACCGGCGACTCCGGCCGGCCGCTCGCCGGCGTACTGGTGAAGTTGGGTGTGAAGCTCGCGCACATGGCCGGGATCCGCGCCGCGAGGCGGCTCTTCGTCAAGATGATCCCGGGCGCCGGCATGATCCTCGGCACCTGGGTGAACTCGGCGGCCACCAAGGATCTGGCCCGGCGCGCGTCGGAGCACTATCGCAAAGCCTAAGGATCCGCGACCACGGCCCGAAACACCTGTCGTGCTGGGATATCGGAAGTCCGCCGTCGCCCTGTCCGCCGTGATGCTGCCGCTGCTGCTCGGCGCGTGCTCCTCCTCGCCCAGGAAGGTCGAGGAGGAGACCGCCGAGGCGGGCCGCAACTGGATCATGGTGAACGAGGGCGAGGCGACGCCGACTCCCGTCACCACGTACGGCAAGGCGTCGCCGACCCCGTCGACCACCCTGCCGCCGCTGCCGACCACCTCGCCGAGCGCGAGCGGCAGCCCCGATCCGAGCTGCACGCCGCGGCAGCGGACCAGTCCGATCAACGGGCTGGGCGTCACGCCGGCCAGCACCAGCGCGGTGGTCACCTGGTACCACCCGGGCGGGCCGAACATCGTCGACTACCGGATCACCGCGATCAGTCAGGACCTGGTCAACGGCGCGCAGGCGGAGATCGGCTGGACCCGGAGCGCGCCGGAGGAGTGCGGTGAGGTCAGCGCCACGGTGCCCGGTCTTCAGCCACGGAGCAGGTACGTCTTCTCGGTCGACGTGGTGCTGAGGCGGGAGGGCGTCGGGCTGGAGGGCACCTACACCCGGACGGTCGCCCGTTCCGGCGTGGTCACCACCACGTAGGGGATCGGCTCGGTGACTCTCTAAGCTTCCCGGCATGGAGAGCATCGTCGACACGGTCGTCCTCGTGGCGATCGCCGTCGTCGGCGCGGCGCTGGCCCGCCGGCTCGGCTTCGTGGCGCCCCTGGTGCTGCTGATCGCCGGGCTGGGCCTGTCCTACGTCCCCGGGTTCCCGGAGGCCCACCTCGAGCCGGAGCTGGTGCTGATCGGGATCCTGCCACCGCTGCTCTACGTGGCGGCGCTGCAGACCTCGGTTCCCGCGTTCCGGCTGGCGTTACGGCCGATCCTGCTGCTCGCGGTCGGTCTCGTGGTGCTGACCGCGCTGGTCGTCGGCTTCCTCGTACATCTGATTCTGCCGGAGGCGCCGCTCGCCGCGTGCGTGGCGCTCGGGGCGATCGTCGCCCCGCCGGACGCGGTCTCCGCGACCGCGATCGCCCGCCGGGTCGGCCTGCCCCGCCGGGTCGTCACCATCCTCGAGGGCGAGAGCCTGCTCAACGACGCGACCGCGCTCGTCATGGTCCGGGTGGCGGTCGCCGCGCTGATGGGCACCGCGATCGGGTTCTGGGAGATCACCGTCGCGGTGAGCCGGGCGGCCGGGGGCGGCCTGCTGATCGGCCTGGCGTTCGCGGTGGCGGCGGCCTGGCTGCACCGGAAGATCGAGGACCCGCTGCTCGACGACGCGGTGGCGCTGCTCACCCCGTTCGTCGTGGTGATCGTCGCGGAGAGCCTGCACACGTCCAGTGTGGTGGCCGTCGTCATCGCCGGGCTGTACCTCGGGCATCGCATCCCGTACCTGTTGTCGGCCACCTCCCGGCTCCAGATGGAGGCGGTCTGGCGGTTGATCATCTTCCTTCTGGAGGGTGTGGTCTTCCTCCTGGTCGGCCTCCAGTTGCGGACCGTGGTCAGCACGATCGAGACCGACACGGCCACCACCGTCCAGGTCACCGCGGTGGTGTTCGCCGCCCTGCTGGCGATCCGGTTCCTGTGGATGTACCCGGCCACCTACCTGGCCCGGCTCATCCCGCGGGTCCGCAACCGGGAGGCCCGGCCACCGGTCACCGTGCCCACCGTGATCGCCTGGGCCGGCATGCGCGGCGTGGTCACCCTGGCCGCCGCGCAGACCCTGCCGGAGCCGGGCGCCGACGGCGTCCCCGCCTATCCGCGTGAACTGTTCGTCTTCGTGGCCTTCGCGATCATCGTGCTCACCCTGCTGGTGCAGGGCACCACGCTGCCGTGGGTGGCCCGGCGTCTCGACGTGCGGGAGGACAACAGCGCCCAGGACGCGCTGGCCGAGGCCGGGGTGCAGCACGCCGCCGGGCGGGCCGCGCTGGAGGCGCTGGAGGAGTATGCGGACGGCGCGCCCGAGTCGGTGGTGGAGCGGCTGCGCGGGCTGGTGGAGAGCCGCGGCAACAACGCGTGGGAGCGTCTCGGCAGCCAGGAGCGGGAAACCCCGTCGGCGGCGTACGGGCGGCTCCGGCGGGAGATGATCAGAGCCGAACGGCACGTCTTCAAGATCGCCCGGAACGAGGGGCGGATCCCCGAGGAGGTGCTGGTCCGCGCCCAGCGTGAGCTCGACCTGGAAGAGTCCCAGCTGCAACGGAGTGACGATTGACCTGCTGGCATCTCAAGGAGGCGGCGGAACCCGCGCCGCTCAGCGTCTATCAGGACGGCTGCCCGCAGTGCGTGGCCGCCGGTTTCCACAACTGGGTTCACCTGCGGCTCTGCCTGAGCTGCGGGCTGGTCGCCTGCTGTGACTCGTCGCCCCGGCGGCACATGTCCGCGCACCACGCGGCCGAGGGCCATCCGGTGATGCGGTCCTTCGAACCGGGCGAGACCTGGCGCTGGTGTTACGACGACGAGCAGCTCGGATGAGGATCCTGATCGTCGGCGCCGGTGCGACCGGCGGCTACTTCGGCGGCCGGCTCGCCCAGGCCGGGCGGGACGTCACCTTCCTGGTGCGGCCCGGCCGCGCCGAGTTGCTCGCCGAACGCGGCCTGCGGATCAAGGGGCCGGACGGCGAGACGGTCCTGCGGCCGCGGACGGTCACCGCCCCGGACGGCGTCTACGACCTGGTGCTTCTGGCGGTCAAGAGCTACTCGCTGGACATCGCCCTGTCCGACGCCGCGCCCGGCATCGGCCGGCACACCGTGATCATTCCGCTGCTCAACGGCATGCGGCACATCAGCACGCTGGTCCAGCGTTTCGGCGCGGACCGCGCCTGGGGCGGCGTCTGCATGATCCACGCGACGCTCGACGAGGAGGGCGACGTGGTGCGGATGAGCGGCCCGCACCGGCTGTCGTTCGGCCCGCTGGAGGGCGACGACGAGCGCCTTCCCGAGGTGACCGGGGCCCTGACCGGCGCGGGCTTCGACGCGCGGGCCTCGGCCACCATCGTCCAGGACCTGTGGGAGAAGTGGGTCATGCTGGCCACGCTCGGCGCGGCCACCACCCTGCTGCGGGGCTCGATCGGGGCGATCAACAAGGCGCCCGGTGGCCGTGCCTTCCTGGAGGCGCTGGCCGCCGAGACGTCCGCGGTCGCGGCGGCCGCCGGTCACCCGCCGCGCCCCAAGGCGGCCGCCATGCTCGAGGCCGTCATCGCCACCACCGAGCCGACCACCTCGTCGATGTACCGCGACCTCATCCAGGACCTGCCGGTCGAGGGCGACGCCATCGTCGGAGACCTGGTCGCCGAGGCGGAACGGCACGGTGTGCCGGTGCCGCTGCTCGCCGCCGCGCACACCGGCCTCGCCGTCTACACCGCCGCCCATCGCTGAGGTCGCTCCAGGCGGTCCGGTTCCGCTCTACTTCCTGTTCTTCTACGGGCTGCGCGAACCGTGGCGGGAAGTCTCGCGGCCCTGAGAGTCGCGCACGCCCGGCGCCGCGAGCGCCGGGCTGAGCGTGCGTGGTCACGGCCCGGCTGCCGCGATGATCCAGCCGGTGGCGAGGCGGCCCGGGCCGATCACGAATCCGAGCGTGCTCCCCCGCAGCCCGGAAGCGCTCGCCGGACGCCATGCCGTCAGCCGCCGGAGTGGGCGGTACTCGGGGCCGGGATGCGGGCGAGGACGCTCTCGGCCTCACGGGTCACCTGGCCGGCGTCCTGGGTGCGGGCCAGCTCGTAGACGCCGACGGTACGGGCGGCGATGGCCGGCCAGTTGAAGTCGTCGCGGACCCGCTGGTGGGCGCGCAGCGCGAGGGCGCGGGCGTACTCGCGGTCGGCCAGCACCGAGCCGGTCGCCCAGGCGAGGGCGGCCGGGTCGTCCGGGGCGAACTTCACGCCGGTCACGCCGTGCTCGACGATCTCGGCGAGCCCGCCGGTGTCGGCCACCGCGACCGGGGTGCCGGCGGCGGACGCCTCCAGGGCGACCATCCCGAACGGTTCGTAGATGCTCGGCACCACGTAGCAGTCGGAGGCGCCCATCAGCGCGGTCAGTTCGTGCCCGCCGAGGAACCCGGCGAAGGTCACCTCCGGATGGCCGGCGGCCAGTTCCTCCAGCTCGGGCCGGTACGGGCCGTCGCCGGCGATCACCACGCGCAGCCCCGGGAACCGGTCGCGCAGCTCCGGTACGGCGGCCAGCAGGTGCTGCACCCCCTTCTCGTAGACGAGCCGGCCGGCGTAGCTGACCAGGGGGCCGGGTCCGGCGTACCGGGCGCGGGCGGCGGCCACCGCACGCGGCCGGGCTCGCCAGCGCAGCGCGTCCACCCCGTTGAAGACCACGTCGGTACGGTCCGCGTCCACCCCGAACAGGCGGCCCACCTCGTGTCTCATGTACGCCGAGCAGACGATCAGCCGGTCGGCGCCCCGGGCCAGCCAGCGTTCGACGTCGTCGATCGTGCGGTTGTGCGGCTCCGGAAGCCAGCCCTGGTGGCGGCCCGACTCGGTGGCGTGGACGGTGGCGACCAGCGGCACGTCCAGGTGTTCGCTCACGGTCGTCGCGGCGTGCGCCACCAGCCAGTCGTGGGCGTGTACCACGTCGTACCGGCCGGTGCGGGTGGCGCGCAGCGCGGACCGGGTGAGCGTGTGGTTGAAGGCGACCGCCCAGGCCAGCAGGTTGCCGCCGGTCACCTCGAAGTCGGGCGGGTCGTCCGGGGCGCGGACCACGCGGACGCCTTCGGCGTACTCCTCGAGGAGAGCGCCCGGCGTGTGCCGGGTGACCACCGTGACCTCGTGCCCGGCCCGGACCAGCGTGGTGGCGAGCGCGTGCACGTGCCGTCCCAGGCCGCCCACCAGCAACGGAGGGTACTCCCAGCTCAGCATCATGATCCGGGTCACCGTGCCACCTCCGTCACGTCAGGTGCCGCTGCTTCACTCGTAGCACTTCGGCGACCGATCTGGCGGAGAATGGGCAGCCGGTGGCCCGGTGGGGCGAATCTCCTTCGGCGGTCTCGCCGAGCGAGCCCACGCCGGCCTCGGCGAGGTGGGCCTCCAAACCGGTGAGCAGGCCGTCGACGGGCAGGCCGGTGGCGGCGCAGGCGTCCGCGTACGGGCCGATCAGCCAGGTCCAGACGGCGCCCTGGTGGTAGGCCGGGTCGGGTTCGGCGGGTGGGCGGCTCTGGTAGCCGTACTCGCCGGGGGCCAGGGTGCGCAGGCCGAGCGGCGTGAGCAGCGCCTCGCCGACGGCCCGGATCGCGTCGCCGGGCCGTCCGCGCATCGGCGCGTGCGGCAGCGACCAGGCGAGCAGCTGGTGGGGGCGCAGCGACGGGTCGTCGTGGTGGGCGCCGGCGCCGAGCGGGTAGGTGGCGGCCGGTCCCTCGACCACGTCGTACAGCCAGCCCTCGGGGGCCGGGAAGCGGGTGCGGAACGAGTCGCGGGCCAGGTGCAGGCGGGCCCGCGGCTCGGTGTCGTCGCGGCCCGCCTCACCGAGCAGCTCGCACATCGCGGCCAGCGCGTTCACCCACAGCGCGTTGAGCTCCACGGGCTTGCCGACCCGCGGAATCCCGTGTGTGGGGTTCGGGCTCGCCGGCGGGCCGAAACCCACACACTCGCCGTGGTCGCCGTGGTCGCCGTGGTCGCTGTGGTCGCTGTGGTCGCTGTGGTCGCCGGGTGGGGCGGTGAGCCGCAGCAGCCCGTCGGCCGGGTCGACGGCGAGCGGCCCGGGCCCGGCCAGGTGGTGCCGCAGGAGGCGGCCGAGCGGGACGGCCAGTTCGGCGGCGAGCGCTCCGTCACCGGTACGCGAGACGTGCCGGTCCACCGCGTGCACCAGCCACAGCGGAGCGTCCAGCGGGTCGTGCCGTTGCCACGGGACGGCCGGGCGGGACGGCTCCCGGGCCGCCGCGCGGGTACGGGCGACCAGCAGCTCACGCCCCTCCTCGACGCGCCCGGTGTCGAGGAACAGCCCCTCGTACGCGGTCATCGCGTCGCCGGCCCAGCGGCCCTGCCCCGGATAGCCGGCCACCACATCGGGCCCGTCGGCGGCACGGATGACGAAGCGGTCGGCCGCGAGGACGAGCGTTTCCGCGTACCCCTCGGCTTTGGAGAGGGTGATCAGACGGTGGGCGCGCTCGCGCTCCGCGGCGACGACCACCGACGGAGGTGGCGGTGTCTCGCCGAGCGGGCCGGCCCACGCCGAGATCTCCACCGTGTGGCCCGGACCGGCCTGCCGGAAGAAGGTGCCGGCGTGCCAGAGGTCGTCGTCGGCGCCGTCCTCGCGGGTGTGTACGTCGACGTGCCAGAACCCGGCGGGCTGCCAGCCGGGGCCGTGCAGCCGGTACGCGCCGTCGATGATCACGCCGTCGGCGGCGGGTTCCATGGTGAGTGCCGGCCCGGTCGCGCGGCGGGCGGTGCCCTCGGTCCGCCAGGTGCACATCGCGGCGACCGCCAGGCCGACCGGGCCGGGCGCGCTGACCACCCGGTGCACCACGGCGAGCGACGGATGGCCGTGCCGCATCGCGAGTTCCCGCTCGACGACCACGTCGCCGATCCGCCAGCGCCACCGGGGCAGGCCGTCGGCCAGCGTGAACGTCTCCAGGTGGGTGTGCCCGGCCGGGTCGGTCACGCCGGACGCCCACTCGTGGGCGTACAGCGGGATCTTGGTCCCGGAGGGGAGCGTCACGGTGAGGTCGAGCGAGGCGAGCGCGACGTGACCGGCGGTCACCAGCAGGGCGTGCCGGCGGCGGGTGCGCAGGCCGCTGACCGTGCCGGTCGCGTAGCCGCCGAGCCCGTCGGTGACGAGCCATTCCCGGCCCCCGCCAGCCTCGGCGGACGGTGAGCCGCAGACCTGCGGCCCGAACGTGAATTGATCATTGCGCGGCACGACGACCCAAACCCCCGGACGGGGAGATATCAGTGGCTAACCGGACAGTCGGGCCGACGTTAGCAGTGAAGTCCGAGAGAATGGCCGCTGACGCGGCCGCGCATGATTAACCCATCCCTTTGATGGGCAAGCAGTCGCCGCTTGACCGCGATCATCGCGACGGCGAGGGGTAGGAGCACGGATATGCAGGTCTGGCCTGGTCATCGGTATCCGCTGGGTGCCACCTACGACGGGACGGGCACGAATTTCGCGATCTTCTCAGAGGTGGCCGAAGCGGTCGAGCTCTGCCTGTTCGACCCGTCGGGAAACGAGCGGAAGGTGCAGCTCCACGAGCAGGACGCCTTCGTCTGGCACGCCTACCTGCCGGGTGTGGAGCCCGGGCAGCGGTACGGCTATCGAGTCTACGGGCCCTACGAGCCACACCGGGGACTCCGGTGCAATCCGCACAAACTGCTCCTCGACCCGTACGCGCGGGCGGTCGACTCGGACATCGACTGGCATCCGTCGCTGTACGCCTACGACTTCGGCAACCCGGATCAGATGTCGGATCTGGACTCGGCGCCGTACATGCCCAAGGGCGTCGTGGTGAACCCGTACTTCGACTGGGGCAACGACCGGCGGCCGGACATCCCGTACCACCATTCGGTGATCTACGAGACGCACGTCAAGGGGCTCACCCAGCGGCACCCGGAGATCCCGCGGGACATGCGCGGCACCTACTCGGCGATCGGGCACCCGGCGATCATCGAGCATCTGAAGAGCCTCGGCGTGACCGCGGTCGAGCTGATGCCGGTCCACCAGTTCGTGCACGACAACCGGCTGCACGACCTGAGGCTGCGTAACTACTGGGGTTACAACACGCTGGGGTTCTTCGCGCCGTACCACGGCTATTCGGCGATGGGCTCGCTCGGTCAGCAGACCCAGGAGTTCCGCGGCATGGTGAAGGCGCTGCACGCGGCCGGCATGGAGGTCATCCTCGACGTCGTCTACAACCACACGGCCGAGGGCAACCACCTGGGCCCCACGCTGTCGCTGAAGGGCATAGACAACCGCACCTACTACCGGTTGGTGGACGATCAGCCGCAGTTCTACATGGATTACACGGGTACGGGTAACAGCCTGAACGTGCGCAGTCCGCAGAGCCTCCAGCTGATCATGGATTCGTTGCGTTACTGGGTCACCGAGATGCACGTCGACGGGTTCCGGTTCGATCTGGCCTCCACCCTGGCCCGCGAGTTCTACGACGTGGACCGGCTGTCCACGTTCTTCGAGGTGGTGCAGCAGGATCCGGTGGTCGGCCAGGTGAAGCTGATCGCCGAGCCGTGGGACGTCGGGCCGGGTGGCTACCAGGTGGGCAACTTCCCGCCCAACTGGACCGAGTGGAACGGAAAGTACCGGGACACGGTCCGCGACTTCTGGCGCGGTGAGCCGGCCACCCTGGCCGAGTTCGCGTCCCGGATCACCGGGTCGGCCGACCTCTACCAGGACGATGGCCGCAAGCCCTTCCACTCGATCAACTTCGTGACCGCACACGACGGGTTCACGCTCAACGACCTGGTGACGTACAACGACAAGCACAACGAGGCCAACGGCGAGGACAACCGGGACGGCGAGAGCCACAACCGGTCCTGGAACTGCGGCATTGAGGGCCCCACCAAGGACGAGAAGGTGCTGGCCCTGCGGGCCCGGCAGCGGCGTAACTTCCTGGCCACGCTGATGCTCAGCCAGGGCGTGCCGATGATCTCGCACGGCGACGAGCTGGGCCGCACCCAGCAGGGCAACAACAACGCGTACTGCCAGGACGGCGAGATCAGCTGGATCGACTGGGAGAACGCCGACGAGCGGCTGCTGGAGTTCGCCCGCAAGCTGACCGCGTTCCGGCACCGGCACCAGGTGTTCCAGCGCCGCCGGTTCTTCACCGGTCTGCCGGTGACCGCCCGCGGCGGCGGCGACCCGCTGCCCGACCTGGAGTGGTTCACCCCGGACGGGCGGCAGATGGCCGGTGACGACTGGGGCAACGACTTCGGCCGGGCCGTCGCGCTGTTCGTCAACGGCGAGGGCATCCGGGAGCGCGGCCAGTACGGCCAGCGCCACGTGGACAGCTCGTTCCTGCTGTTCTTCAACGCGCACGACGCGCCACTGGAGTTCACCACTCCTCCCGCCGAGTACGGCGAGAAGTGGGAGAAGGTCATCGAAACCGCCGACCCGTCCCCGGATCGCCCGTCCGTCGTGGAAGCTGGACACAAGATCTGGGTGCCGGATCGGTCCCTCATCGTGCTGGACAGGACGGTGTGATGCCCGCCAACAGGCCGAGCGGTACCTATCGAGTTCAGATACGCCCCGACTTCCCGCTGCGAGCCGCCGCCGAGATCGCCGACTACCTGGCCGATCTCGGGGTGAGCCATCTCTACTCGGCGCCGCTGCTGACCGCGGCACCCGGCTCCGAACACGGTTACGACGTGGTGGACCACTCGGCCGTCAGCCCGGCGCTGGGCGGGCCGGACGCGCTGCGCGATCTGAGCCGCGCGCTGCGGGCCGCCGATCTGGGCCTGGTCGTCGACATCGTCCCGAACCACGCGGGAATCGCCGCGCCGATCGAGAACCCCACCTGGTGGGACGTTCTCAAGAACGGGCAGAAATCGGAGTTCGCCCGGTTCTACGACATCGACTGGTCGCGGGGCCGGCTGCTCGTGCCGGTGCTGGCCGACTCCCCGGGCGCCCTCGACGACCTGCGCGTCGAGGACGGCGAGCTGCGCTACTTCGACAAGCGGTTCCCGATCGCCGACGGCACCGGCGACGGCACGCCGCGGGAGATCCACGACCGCCAGCACTACGAGCTGGTCAACTGGACCCGCGGCGACGCCGAGCTCAACTACCGCCGCTTCTTCGCCATCACCGACCTGGCCGGCCTGCGCGTCGAGGAGCCGGAGGTCTTCGACGCCACCCACGCCGAGATCCTGCGCTGGTACCGGGAGGGCATCGCGCAGGGCATCCGGGTCGACCATCCGGACGGGCTGCGCGACCCGGGCGCCTACTTCGCCCGGCTCCGCGAGGCCGTGCCGGGCGCCTGGATCGTGGTCGAGAAGATCCTGGAGCCGGGCGAGAAACTTCCACCCTGGCCGGTCGACGGCACCACCGGATACGACACGATGTGCCTGCTCAACGGCGTTTTCGTGGACCCCGGCACGGAGGCCTTCTTCGACACCCTCGACCGGCACCTGACCGGTGCCACCACGTCCTGGCAGGACCTGGTCCACCAGGCGAAGTGCGCGGTCGCCACCGGTTCCCTCGCCGCTGAGCTGGCCCGCCTGGCCCGGCTCGTCCCGGAGATCGAGGCCGCCGACAAAGGCCTCGCCGAGCTGGCCGCCTGCTTCCCGGTGTACCGCTCCTACATGCCGGCCGGTTCCCGTTACCTGGCACAGGCCCGGGCGGAGGCGGGCCGCCGCAGGCCGCAGCTGATCGGCGTGCTCGACCGGCTCACCGCCCGTCTCCGCAACCCCGCCGACGAGCTGGCCGTCCGCTTCCAGCAGTTCACCGGCGCGGTGATGGCCAAAGGGGTGGAGGACTGCGCGTTCTATCGGTGGACCCGGTTCGTGGCCCGCAACGAGGTCGGCAGCGACCCGGCCAAGTTCAGCGCCATCCCGGAGGAGTTCCACGAGGCCTCCGAGGAGCGCCAGGCCGCATGGCCGGGCACCATGACGTCGCTGGCCACCCACGACACCAAACGCGGCGAGGACGTCCGGGCCCGCCTCGCGGTCCTCTCCGAGGTGCCCGGCGACTGGACCGAGGTGGTGCGCCGGTGGGTCCGGTTCGATCCGCTCCCGGACCCGGCGCTGGCCCATCTCCTCTGGCAGGTCACGGTGGGCGCGTGGCCGATCTCCCGGGAGAGGCTTCAGGCGTACGCCCGGAAAGCCGCCCGGGAAGCCGGGACCGGAACGTCCTGGCTGAAACCGGACGAGGGTTTCGAGGCCGCCCTGCGGCGGATGGTCGACCGGATCTACGACGATCCGGCGCTGCACCGGGAGGTCGCCGACTTCGCCGCCTCGATCACCCCGCCCGGCTGGATCAACTCGCTCGGCCAGAAGCTCGTGCAGCTGGCCATGCCCGGTGTGCCCGACGTCTACCAGGGCACCGAGCTGTGGGACCACTCGCTGGTCGACCCGGACAACCGGCGGCCGGTCGACTTCGCCGAGCGCCGCGAGCTGCTCGGCCGGATCGACGACGGGTGGCTGCCGCCGGTGGACGACACCGGCGCCGCCAAGCTGCTGATCACCAGCCGGGTGCTGCGCCTGCGCCGGCAGCGCCCGGAACTGTTCAGCTCGTACCGGCCGGTCTTCGCCGAGGGGCGGGTCGGCGATCACGTGCTCGCGTTCGACCGTGGCGGCGTGATCGCGGTCGCCACCCGGCTGCCGGTCGGATTGTCACGGCACGGCGGCTGGGGCGACACCACACTGTCACTCGACGGTCACAGTTGGACGGAAGTGTTCACGAATACCAGCTACGGTGGGAATCGTCTGACGGTGGCCGAGCTGCTGCACACCTATCCCGTCGCTCTCCTGGTGAAAGAATGACTGTCTTCGAGGTCTGGGCGCCGGATAAGCCGGTCAAGCTGCGTCTCGGTGAGCACGATCACACGATGGAGGCCGTCGGGGACGGCTGGTGGCGGGCCGACGTGCCGGCGCCCGCCGGTGCCGACTACGGCTTCCTCCTGGAGGGGCGCGACGGGCCGCTGCCCGACCCGCGATCGCCCTGGCAGCCGGACGGGGTGCACGGCCTGAGCCGGCTCTACGACCACTCCGCCTTCGCCTGGACCGATCAGGCGTGGACCGGCCGCCGGCTGCCCGGCTCGGTCCTCTACGAGCTGCACGTCGGCACGTTCACACCGGAGGGCACCTTCGACTCGGCGATCGAGCGGCTCGACCACCTCGTCGACCTCGGCGTCGACCTGGTCGAGCTGCTGCCGGTCAACGCGTTCAACGGCACCTACAACTGGGGCTACGACGGGGTCTGCTGGTTCGCCCCGCACGAGGCGTACGGCGGGCCCGACGGCCTCAAGCGCTTCGTCGACGCGGCCCACGCCAAGGGCCTCGGCGTCGTGCTGGACGTCGTCCACAACCACTTCGGGCCCAGCGGGGCGTATGCGCCGATGTTCGCCCCCTACCTCAGCAGCGGCAGCAACGCCTGGGGCAGCGCCGTCAACCTCGACGGCCCCGGCTCCGGCCAGGTGCGCCGCCACATCATCGACAGCGTGCTGATGTGGCTGCGCGACTACCACGTCGACGGTCTGCGGCTGGACGCCGTGCACGCGCTGCACGACGAGGGCGCCGTCCACCTGCTCGAGGAGATGGCGGTCGAGGTGGAGACGCTCGCCACCGAGCTGCGGCGGCCGCTGTCGCTGATCGCCGAGTCCGACCTCAACGACCCCAAGCTGATCACCCCGCGCGAGGCGGGCGGGTTCGGGCTGCACGCGCAGTGGGACGACGACGTGCATCACGCCCTGCACACCCTGCTCACCGGTGAGCGCCAGGGCTACTACGGGGACTTCGGATCGCTCGACTGTCTGCGTACCGTGCTGGAGGGGGCGTTCTTCCACGCCGGCACCTGGTCGTCGTTTCGCGGCCGGCGGCACGGCCGCCCGGTCGACCGGCAGCGCACCCCCGGCCACCGGTTCGTCACCTTCCTGCAGAACCACGACCAGATCGGCAACCGGGCGATCGGCGACCGGCTCACCGCCACCCTCTCGCCCGGCCTGCTCAAGGTGGCCGCCACCCTGCTGCTCACCTCACCGTTCACGCCGATGCTCTTCATGGGCGAGGAGTGGGCGGCCGGCAGCCCCTGGCAGTACTTCACCTCCCACCCGGAGCCCGACCTGGCCGCCGCCGTGCGGAACGGGCGGCGTAAAGAGTTCGCCCGGCACGGCTGGGACGAGTCCGAGGTGCCCGACCCGCAGGACCCGGCCACCTTCGAGCGCTCCAAGCTCGACTGGTCCGAGCTGGAGAAACCCGGCCACGCCGAGATCCTCCAACTGCACCGCGACCTGATCAGGTTGCGCCGCAGCGTCCCCGGCCTCACCGACCCGTGGCTGCACCGGGTCGAGGTCTGGCACGGCGACCGGCACGTGGTGATCCGGCGTGGGCCCAACGTGGTGGCCGCCAACCTGGCCGGCACGGCACAGACCGTCAGCGTGCGCTCGCTGCCCCGCGCCGTGCTGCTGGCCACCTCGCCCGGTGTGACCGTCGAGCGGGACCGGCTGGTGCTGCCACCGGAGAGCGCCGCGGTCGTCTCGGTTCGCTGACGTGCCAAGATCCGTCATCATGTGATCGTGAGCGTGCGGAAATCCCGGAAGAAGAAAAAGAAGTCGTCGCACTGGTGGGACTCGTGCGCCGGCCCCGACTGTGACTGCGACATCCCCGGCTGTGACTGTTTCTCGCTGAGCACCATCGTGCGGTTGTCCGCCGTGCTCGTTCCGGCGACCCGTTCCGAGCGCGCCGTGGTCGGCGCGATCCACGGCTACCGGAAGATCTCGCCGAAGCTGCCGACCCGATGCCGGTACACGCCCACGTGCAGCGCCTACGCGTTGCAGGCGATCGAACGGCACGGGTTGCGGGCCGGGCTGCGGCTCACCGCGGGCCGGCTCGCCCGCTGCCGTCCCGGCGTCCGGTACGGGACCGGGGACCCCGTTCCCTGACCTCGTCGGGCACGATGACTCGTCAGGGACGAAGGGACGGGTCGATGGGGGACGAGAACAGGCCGCCGGAGCAGCCGCAGTGGCGGCTGCCCCGGCAGTTGCAGATGGCGCCGGAGCTGGTCCGGCTGCTGCTGCGCACCCCGCCGCCCCCGGTGCCGGGGCAGCCGGAGCCGACCGCGGAGGAGATCGCCTCGCAGACGCTCGCCCAGCAGGAGGTGATCGAGGAGGTCATCGCCGAGGTCGAGAACGCCATCGTGGTCGACCGGGAGTACCGGTTCAAGGTGTGGCGGCTCGCCGGGCTCGGGCTGCTCATCGTGATCACCATCGCGGTGGTGCTGGGGCGCCTGTTCGTGGGCGGGCCGCCGACCGTGGCGGAGCTTCGGGAGCAGGCCGGAGTCGACAGGTGGCCCACTCTCGACATCGGCGTCAAGGACGATCAATTCGGTACGGCCTACTACGACCCCGCCGCGAAACAGTGGTCGGGCTTCGACATCGACATCGCCTACATGATCGCGGAGGACCTCGGGTTCCGCCGGGAGGACGTGCGCTTCTTCGGCATGGAGAGCGAGGACCGGGCCCGGATGCAGGCCAACGACCCGGACGGCGGGGAGCGGGTGCCGGTCCACATGGTGATCGCCAGCTACAGCATCACGCCGGAACGCGAAGACCGGCCGGGAGTGACGTTCTCCCAGGCGTACCTCGACACCGAGCAGTCCGTCATGACGCTTCGGGGCCATCCGCCGGTCGCCGCGCTGAACGATCTGGAGGGCAAGAAGGTCTGCACCCTGTCGACCTCGACCAGCCAGTCCACGCTCGACGATCTCGGCGCCACGGTGATCCAGAAGAACCGTGTCCGGGAGTGCTTCGCCCTGCTGGACGGCAGGGGAGTCGAAGCGATCAGCACCGACGCCGCGATCCTCGCCGGATGGAAACACCGATTCCCCGAGAAATACGAGCATTTTGACCTGGGGTTGGACACCACCGAACGCTGGGGCGTCAACGTCGGCGAGAACCTGGCCCTCAAAGAACTCGTCGACCTCACCCTCTACCGCTCCTGGGCCGACCCCGAGGACAGCCGCTGGGAAGAAGCCTTCGACCGCAACCTCCAGGTCGAAGTGAAAAGGAACGGCAGCACCCCGATCGCCGCCGCCCACCAGCCCCGGCCCGAACGGCCGAACGTGGGCTGGCTGCCGTGGGAGGACCCGCTCACATGAGCGAGCTTGCGAGCGAAGTCGAGATCCACACCGGCGCCGTCGGCAAGGAACGGCCGCTGCCCCGGCAGAGCTACCGCGCCGAACTGAACTGGCTGCTCGCCGTCCTGCCCGGCTTCCCGCTGCTGCTGCTCGTGCTGCGGTTGTGGTACCTGAGCCGGCAGGACCTGCCCACCATGCTGCTGCTCGTGCAGTACATCAACCCGCTCGGCATGATCGGCGCGCTCTTCATCACGCTGAGCTGGACCATCCCCGCCGCCATCCTGCTGGTCCGGGTGCTCGGCGGCATCCTGCTGGTGAGCGTCCCCGGGCGCACCGCCAACTCGTTCCTCGCCGTGACCGCGCTGCGGATGCCCGGCTGGGTCGTGGTGATCGCCGCCGGGATCGCCGCCTTCACCTGGCAACTGCGGATGCTGCCGCTGCTCATGATGCTGATCGTCGCCGTCCTCGGGCTCACCGCGGTGCAGGGCGAGCAGGGGGAGCCGTGGCTGATGCGGTGGCTCACCCTCGGCGTACCGATCCTCACCGGGATCCTGGTGTGGCTCTTCGTCTGGCCGGGACTGGTGGCCGCCGTCCGGGCGGGGCAATGGGCGACAGCGGTGCTTCTGGCCGTACCCCCGCTCTTCGGTCCTCTGCTGACCGGCCCCGTGCCGGAGCGATGGGCGCGGATCGCCACCCACTGGCCGGCCGTGGCGACGGCCTTCGCCATGCCGTTCGTGGTCGGCGTCGTCTTCCTGCGCGCCCCGGTCCTGCCGGACAGCGCCATCGAGGTGACATCGGAGAAGGAACCGGTCAAGGTCGTCCGCGGCCAGTTGATCGCGGTCGACGACACCTCCACCACCATGCTCCAGCCCACCGGCGAGGTGACCTTCATACCGAACGGGCAGGTCCGGTCCAAGACCCTCTGCCCGCAGTCGGTGCGACCACCGGAGAGCGGCCTCACCGTCCGGGGATGGCCGGTCGAGGCGTCGGCACTCCAGTGGATCGCACCGACACGGACCGTCACCGAAATCGATCCGCGCTGCCTCGGGCGCCCTCTTGACCGGGGTTGAGGGTATTTTCAGCAACGACATGTGCGACATGCCGCCCACCACGTGCAGACAGGTTGGCGCCGACCTGGCAGGCTGCACGCCATGACCTTGCACCTCCGGTGGGCGGCCGTGACCGACCAAGGACACGTCCGGAGCAACAACGAGGACTGTCACTACGCCGGTGATCGGCTTCTCGTCGTCGCGGACGGCATGGGCGGCATGGCCGCCGGCGATCTGGCCAGCCGGATCGCCATCGAAGCCATGGTCTCGCTCGACATCCCGATCGACACCGAACATCAGATGGACGCCCTGCACCGCGGGCTGGAGTTGGCCAACGGCCGGATCGCCGAACAGGTGGCCGCCGACCCCTCCCTCGCCGGCATGGGCACCACGCTGACGGCGGTCCTCTTCAACGGCGAGCGGGCCGCCATGGCCCACGTCGGCGACTCCCGGGCGTACCTGTTGCGCGCCGGCCGCCTCAACCAGCTCACCAAAGACGACACGTACGTCCAGATGCTCGTCGACCAAGGACTGATCAAACCGGAGGAGGCGGCCGCCCACCCGCGGCGGGCCGTCGTCACCCGGGTTCTCCAGGGGGAACCGGTGACCCCCGCCTACGTCATCGTCGAGCCGCAGGCGGGCGACCGCTGGCTGCTGTGCAGCGACGGGCTCACCGGCGTGGTCCCGGACCCGGTCCTCGAAGAGGAGTTGCGTACCGTCTCGGATCCCAAGTCGTGCGCGGAGCGTCTCATCGACCTCGCGCTCCGCGGCGGCGGGCCGGACAATGTGACGGTGGTAGTCGCCGACGTGACAGCCGGAGACTGACCCGCACCCCCTTCGAAGGTGGCTCTTCGTGGCAGTCATCACCACGGCGCTGATCCTGGGCCTGGTCGCGTTCGGTGAACTCGTCCTCGGCACCCCACGCCACTTCACCGCCACGGCGCAGCTCATCGCCGGCATCGTCGCGGCGACGGTGTGCGTCACCGTCGGCCGCGGCCGGTCCGGCGTCCCGCGCCAGTGGCGGCTGCTCGCCGCCTGCGGCCTCATCGTCTGGTCGCTCACCCGGCTGTGGTGGGCGCTCGGCGACCCGCCGCCGGCCGTGTACGGCATCGGCTACCTGGTGCTGCCCGCCTGCATGCTGCTCGGGCTCCTCGTCGCCGTGCACACCCGGCCCCGGCCCGTCCCCACGTCGCCGCTGCGCGACCAGATCGCCCTCGTCATCGACAGCGTCCTCATCACCGGCTCGGTGCTCGCCCTCGTCTGGTCGGTGATCCCCGGCGACTCCATCGGCGACCTCACCGGGACGGCACTGCTCGGCTACGTCGTCGCCGACCTGATCCTGCTCACCATGGTGGTGCTGCTGCTCACCACCCGGCCCGACTCACCGGCCGGCAGACGGCCGCTGCGGCTCATCGGCGCCGCCCTCGTCGCGTTCGGCACTGCCGACACCATCCGGTTGGCCGGGGACGGACCGGCCTGGCTGGAGAACGCCGGATACCTACTCGGGCCGGCCCTCATCACACTCGCCGCGCTGAGTCCCGCCCGGAACGCCCCCGCCCGGCCGGCCGCCGAACTGCTCCAGCGCGACTGGTTCCATCTGCTTCTGCCGTACGGGCCGGTGCTGGTGACCGGGGTGGTGCTGGTGGTGAGAACGGTCGCGGGCAGCACGCTCACACCCTTCGAGGCCTACCTCGGGTGGCTCGGGCTGGCCCTCGTCGTCACCCGGCAGATGATCACCATCGTGGACAACACCGTCCTGTTCGACCGGGTCGCGGAAACCCAGCAGCGGCTGCACCATCAGGCGTACCACGACCCGCTGACCGGCCTCGCCAACCGCGCCCTCTTCCGGGAACGGCTCGTCCTCGCCATCGACGCCCACCACCAGCACGGCGCGCCGGTCGCGGTGCTCTTCGCCGACCTCGACGACTTCAAACTCATCAACGACACCTTCGGGCACGCCATGGGCGACCGGGTGCTGCACGCGATCGGCGAGCGGATGCGGGCCTGCGTGCGCCCGCAAGACCTGGTCGCGCGGCTCGGTGGCGACGAGTTCGCGGTCGTCCTGGGACACACGCCGCCGCCGGCGCCGATGCCGCGGCGCCGTCTTCGCTCCCGGCTGGGTTTCGCGGCGCGCGGCCGTCGCTACATCCTCTCCGCCGCGGGGGTACGGGTGACGGGCGCTCCCGGCCTGCCTGTTCCGCCAGCCGGCCGGCCCGCACCTGGGTCGGGTGGCGTGGCCGGGCCGGCTTCGGCTCAGGTCCCGGCTTCGCGTCGCCCGGTGACCGGCCGGCCGATGGATTCGGATGCCCGTGCCGGGGCGCCGGCTTCCTCGTCCGCGTCTCGTGCGGCTTCGTCCTTCGCTCCTGGGCCTGCGTCTGCTGGGCCTGCGTCTGCTCCCGGGTCCGCGTCATCCCCGGAACTCGCGGCCGCGGCCTCTTCCGGGTCCGCGGCCTTTCTCGGGGCGGTGTCCTCTGTCAGCACCGAGCCGTTCGGTTCCGTGCCCCCGGACACTACCGGTTCCACGTCGGCCTCCAGCGGGAACGGCGCCGTCTCCCCGGTGGAGGAAGCCGACGCCGGTCCGGCGGGGGAGGGCTGGGCCGGTGAGGCGGAGGCGATCGGGCAACGACTGCTGGCGGCGCTGCGGGAGCCGTACATCATCGATGGCCGCTCGGTCGGGGTCGGTGTCAGCATCGGCCTGGTGGCGGCGGAGCCGGGTGACCGGCTCTCCGCCGACCTGCTGCTGCGCCGCGCCGACGCCGCCATGTATGCGGTCAAGCGCCGTGGCAAGGGCGCCCTCATCCGGTACACCGGCCGCCGCGACTCCGGCCCCAATGCCGACCTGCCACAGCTCCTGGCGGGCGCCCTGGCCGACGGAGGCAGCCCCGCCGAAGCCGGCTTCGAGGTCCACTACCAGCCGATCGTGCGGCTCGGTGACAGCGAGACCGTCGCGGTCGAGGCCCTCGCCCGCTGGACCGACCCGGTGGCCGGCCCCGTCCACCCCGACGTCTTCGTCACGATGGCCGAACGCACCGGCCTGGTCGCCGCCATCGACGACTTCGTCCTGGACCGGGCGTGCGCTGACGCCGCGGCCCTCGCCGACCGTTTCGGCCACCCGATCGACCTGCACGTCAACGTCTCCGCCGGCCGGCTCGGCCAGCAGGGCCTGGAAGACGCGGTGCGGGCCGCGCTCGCCCGGCACTCCGTGCCGGCCGCCCGCCTGATCATCGAGATCACCGAGACGTTGCGCATCCCCGACCTGCCCCGCGCGGCCGCCGTCGTGGGCCGGCTCAGAGCCCTGGGCGTACGCGTGGCGCTGGATGATTTCGGCAGTGGCTACAACGCGCTGGCCCAGCTCCACGCGATCCCGGTCGACATCGTCAAGCTCGACGCCACCCTGACCGACGTCTCCAGCGCCTCGGACCGGTCCGGCGCCCTGTGCCGTTCCGTACTGGCCATCTGCGCCGAACTCGGCATCACGGTCGTGGCCGAAGGACTGGAAACCCCGGAACGCTCCGCGGCCCTCAACGACCTGGGCTGCCCACTGGGCCAGGGCTACCTCTTCGGAGCGCCGGCACCGCTCGCCGCGCTGGGCCCGCCCACGTCCTGAGCGAGCGGGAGATGTCCCGCAGGACGAGCTTCCTGGAAACCTGAAAGAGGCCGACGCTGCTACCAGGGCCGGCCGCAAGGTTTCTACTGCGTGCCGCGGGAGGACACCGACGACATCATCCGGCGGCCGACGGAACCCACGCGCGAACTCTGATGCCGCGCCCACCCGCACGGATGCGACACCGTCCGCCTCGCGGATCATCGTGAGCGGGGCTTCAGGCGGCGGGTGGGCTCCGCCGTGGTCGGATCCTCCGGCCACGGGTGACGTGGGTAACGGCCCCGCATCTCGGCCCGCACCTGCGGATAGCCCTGCACCCAGAACGAACCGAGATCCCGGGTGACCGCCACCGGCCGCCCGGCCGGGGAGAGCAGGTGCAGGAGAACCGGAACCCGGCCGTCGGCCAGCCGTGGTGCCTCCCGCCAGCCGAACGCCTCCTGCACCTTCACCGCCAGCACCGGCGCCGCCGGGTCCCGGTAATCGACCCGCACCTGCGACCCGCTGGGTACCGGCAGCCGCTCCGGGGCGACCTCGTCCAGGCGGCCCGCCACCCGCCACGGCACCAGGCGCCGCAGGCCCGCGGTGACGTCCAGCTTCGCCAGGTCGGCCCGGCGACGGACGGAGCCGAGATCCAGCCACTCCTCCAGGCCCGCCAGCAGCGCGGTGTCGGACACGTCCGGCCACGGATCGCCGAGCGCCGCGTGCGCGAAGGCCAGCCGTTTCCGCAGCTCCTCGGCACCCCGGCTCCAGGGCAGCAGACCCAGACCCGACTCGCGCAGGCCGGTGGTCAGCGCCTCCCGGATGAGCGCCGGATCAGGATCGGTCAGCCGCTCGGACGTCAGCGTGATCGCCCCCAGCCGCTGAACCCGCCGGGCCACCACATCCCCGTCGATCCAGCCGATCTCGGTGGCATCGGTGAGCAGCGGTGCGGCGACCTCCCGTGCGGTGTCCTCGTCGATCGGCGCGGCACTGCGGATCCGCGCCACCCGTGCACCGGCCGGGCGATCGGCGCTCGCGACGGCGAGCCACGGCGTGCCCGCGAGCGAGCTGCCTGACGGCAACTCGGCCGCGGTGCCGCCGGCCATCAGATAGGCCCGCCCGCCCGGCTCCCGGACCCGCGCCACCCGCTCCGGAAACGCCAGGCCCACCACCAGCCCGGCCGCAAGGTCGTCCCCGAGCCGGCCACCCGACGCACCCGTCCCGACCGTGGCACGCCGCTCACCACCGTCGCGTGCGGGGGCGAGCGTGTCCCGTGGCGGCCGCTGGGCGCTCCCGCCCGCGGTGAGTGCGGGGGTCTGGGCGGGTGTGTCGCCGTGGGGTGAGGCGCCCGGGGCCGGTGTCCGCGTGGCCCGGTCGACGGCGCTGGTCAGGCGGCGGACCTCAGCTCGCCAGGCGGTGTCGTCGGAGGAGCGGGAGCGGCGCCACGCGGCGACCACGTCGTCGGTGGCCGACCGGTCGTCGTCGAGGACGGCGACGAGTTCGGCGGCACGGCGGACCCCGACCGTGGTGGCGCCGTCGAGCAGGGCGCGCGCCAGGCGTGGATGCAGCCCGGCGGACGCCAGGGCCCGGCCGCGTGGGGTGACGCGGCCGTCGGACCCGAGGGCGCCCAGGTCGTGCAGCACGGCCGTGGCGGCGCGGAGGGCGCCGGCCGGCGGTGGGTCGGGCAGAGCGAGGCCGGTGCCGTCGGGATGCCCCCACAGGGCGAGGTCGAGCGCGAACCCGGTGAGGTCGGCGGCCGCGATCTCCGGCTCGGGCTGGGCGGGGAGCCGGTCGTGCAAGGCCGGGGACCAGCAACGGTAGACGCGTCCGGGCGCCTCTCGCCCGGCCCGGCCGGCGCGCTGATCCGCGCTGGAGCGGGACACCGGCACCGTGGCCAGCGCGCCCAGACCCCGGGCATGATCCATCCGTGGGACCCGGCTGAGCCCGGCGTCGACCACCGCGCGCACCCCGGGGACGGTGAGGCTGCTCTCGGCGACCGCGGTGGCCAGCACCACCCGGCGGCGTGGGCCGGCGCGCAACGCCGCGTCCTGTGCTGAGCCGGACTGCCTGCCGTGCAGGGCGACCACATCGACATCGAGGCCGTGAAGCCTTCCGGCGACCGTCTCGATCTCACGGGCGCCGGGCAGGAAGACCAGGACGTCGCCGTCGCCCTCGGACAGCGCACGCCGTGCCGTCGCGGCCACGTGGTCGAGCAGACGTGGGTCGACGCGCAGCCCGTGCGGTGGCGCCACCGGACCGGCCGGCGGCGCCCAGATCACCTCGACCGGATGGGTGCGGGCGTGTGCCGTGAGCACCGGCGCCGGGCTGTCCGGCGCCCCGAGAACCGCGGCGAGGCGATCGGCGTCGGCGGTGGCCGACGTGGCGAGCAGGCGCAGATCGGGGCGGAGCGCGGCCCGAACCTCGACCAGGAAGGCGAGTGCCAGATCGGAGTCGAGGTGACGCTCGTGGCACTCGTCGAGGATCACCGTGGCGGCACCGGCCAGCTCGGGATCGGCCTGGAGCCGCCGGACCAGCAGCCCGGTGGTGACGACCTCGACCACGGTCTCGCGGGAGACCTGGCGCTCACCGCGCACCGCGTAACCGACCCGGCCACCGGGATGCTCGCCGAGCAGCGACGCCATCCGGCGGGCGGCCGCCCGGGCGGCGACCCGCCGTGGTTCGGCCACGATGACCCGGCCACCGGCGGCGAGCGCCAGCGGGACCAGCGTGGTCTTGCCGGTGCCGGGCGGGGCGACCAGGACCGCGGCGCCGGTGCCGGCGAGCGTGGCGGCGACCCGGGGCAGCACGGGGCGGACCGGAAGGTCGGGGAGAGCGTCGGTGGCGATGAGCACGGGACCAGTCTGGCCCATGCCTGTGGCACTTCCGCGGTTGTCCACAGGCTGGCTGTCGCTTACCACATTCCCGGCGGAAGCGGGCGTTGTCCACAGAAGCTGTTACGCCCACTGGCGTTGTCCACAGGCGAGGTTTTCCCGCGTGTTTCGTGGCAGGGTGGCGGACGAACGAGCCCTGTTAATTCTTCGGTCCGCCGGTGCACGCCGCGGGCCCGGCCTGATTGACTGGCCAAGATCGACGAGGGGGTGACCGATGGGTGTGGTGGATGTCTTCAACGCTCTGCCCACGGAGCGTCTGGAGGAGGAGTTGCTCGCCTGCTGCGCGGCGCCCGCCTGGGGCGCCCGGACGGCCGCCGGCCGGCCCTATGCCGACCGGGCCGCGATCATCGCGGCGGCCGATGCCGCTTCCCGTGAGCTGAGCTGGTCCGATGTGCTGCTCGGCCTGTCCGCGCATCCACGCATCGGCGAGCGGGCCGCCGGACAGTCCCAGGAGGCCGCATGGTCCCGGGTGGAGCAGTCTGCCGCCGCGGGCAGCGCCGACGACGAGACCCGGGCCGCCCTCATCCTGGCGAACAAAGAGTATGAGGCCCGATTCGGGCACGTGTTCCTGATCTTCGCGAGTGGCCGGACGCAGGCGGAGATCCTGGCCGTGGCCCGGGAGCGTCTCGGCAACGACGACGCCACCGAGCGGGCGATCGTGACCGACGAGCTGCGCCGGATCGCGCTGCTCCGGCTGGAGCGGGTGCTCGATGCCCTCTGACGGCGTGACGGCCGAGTTCCACGCGCGGATCTCGACGCACATCCTGGACACGGTCACCGGCGAGCCGGCCCGGGACGTCTATGTCCGGCTGGAGCGCCGCGACGCCGACGGCTGGGGCACCATCGCCGAGGGCCGGACAGACGACGACGGCCGCCTGCGTTACGAGGTGCCGATGCACGCGTGGCAGGCCGGCGGTTACCGCCTCTTCTTCTACGTGGAGCCCTACCTGGGCGGCGACTGCTTCTTCCCGGAGATCACGGTCGCTTTCCACGTGCACGACCCGACCCGTCACTATCACGTGCCGCTGCTGCTGAGCCGGTACGGCTACACCACCTACCGAGGGAGCTGACCGTTGGCGATAGTTCTCGGACCGAACCGTTACGGCAAGGCGGAGACCCGTCTCGTCCGCGTGCACCGTGACGGTGAGACGCACGGCCTGGTCGACCTCAACGTCAGCGTCGCGCTCTCCGGCGACCTGACCGCCACCCATCTGACCGGGGACAACTCCGGCGTCCTGCCGACCGACACCATGAAGAACACGGTGTACGCGTTCGCCAAGAAGCACGGTGTCGGCGAACCCGAGGCGTTCGCCCTGCTTCTGGCCCGGCATTTCGTCGCCACCCAGCCGCAGGTGCACGGGGCGAAGGTGTCGATCGAGTCGTTCGCGTGGGACCGGCTCGGCCCGCATTCGTTCCGGCGTCGTGGCGACCACACCCGCACCACCGTGGTCACCGTGACCGAGGAGGCAACCCAGGTGGTCTCCGGAGTCACCGGCCTGGTGCTGCTGAACTCGACGGACTCCGAGTTCCACGGTTTCGTGCAGGACGAGTTCACCACCCTGCCACCGGCCACCGACCGGATCCTGGCGACCGCGGTGGATGCCCGCTGGCGGCACGGCGGCGACGCCGCCGACTGGGCGAAGTCGTTCGAGGGCGCGCTGGACGCGCTGGTCAGCGCTTTCACCGACACTTACAGCTACTCGTTGCAGCAGACGCTGTATGCGATGGGCGGCCGACTGCTCAGGGCTCGGCCGGAGGTGGCCGAGGTGCGGCTGGCGCTGCCCAACAAGCATCACTATCTGGTCGACCTGTCGCCGTTCGGTCTGGACAACCCGAACGAGGTGTTCATCGCCGGCGACCGGCCGTACGGATTGATCGAGGGCAGTGTGACGCGTGACGACGCGCCGCCGGCGACAGCGGAGTGGTGGCTGTGATCCTCATCGAGAACGCTACGGTCGCGACCGTCGACCCGGCCGGACGGGAGCACACCAGCGGTCATGTGCTGGCCGGTGACGACGGGCGGATCGCGGCCGTCGGCGCGGGACCGGCGCCCGTCGTGCCGGAGGGCACCCGCCGGGTGGACGGCTCCGGTTGCCTGATCACTCCCGGTCTGGTGAACACACATCACCACCTGTACCAGTGGGCCACCCGCGGCCTGGCGCTGGACGAGACGTTGTTCGGCTGGCTCACCACGCTCTATCCGATCTGGGGCCGGCTGGACGCCGAGATCGTCGGCGCGGCTGCCGGGGCGGGCCTCGGCTGGCTGGCCCTGTCCGGCTGCACCACCAGCATGGACCATCACTACGTCTTCCCCCGTGACGGCGGTGACGTGCTGGCCGCGGAGATCGAAGCGGCGCGCATGATCGGCGTGCGGTTCCACCCGACGCGGGGCTCGATGGACCTGAGCCGCAAGGACGGCGGCCTGCCACCCGATCACGTCGTCGAGGACACCGACGAGGCGCTCGCCGCCACCGAGGCCGCCATCGACCGCTGGCACGATCCGTCGCCCGACTCGATGCTGCGGATCGCGGTGGCTCCCTGCTCGCCGTTCTCGGTGACGACCCGGCTCATGCAGGAGGCCGCGGTGCTGGCCCGGCGCAAGGGGGTGCGCCTGCACACCCACCTGGCCGAGACCGACGACGAGGACGAGTTCTGCCGCAAGCGGTTCGGCTGCACCCCGGTGGAGTACGCGGAACGCGTCGGCTGGCTGGGCGACGACGTCTGGCTGGCGCACGGCGTTCACCTGGACGACTCGGCGATCGCCAGACTGGGCGCCACCGGCACCGGCGTGGCGCACTGCCCCAGCTCGAACGCGCGACTCGGCGCCGGATCGGCCCGGGTTCGTGAGCTGCTCGACCACGGCGTCCCGGTGGGGTTGGGCGTCGACGGGTCGGCGTCGCAGGAGGTCTCGCACCTGGGAGCCGAGCTGCGGCAGGCGCTCTACACGGCACGGCTGCGCGGCGGCCCGAAGGCGATGGACGCGCGGGAGGCGTTGCGGCTCGGCACCGTCGGCGGCGCCCGCTGCCTGGGCCGGGCGGACGACATCGGCTCGCTGGAGGTGGGCAAGCTGGCCGACCTGGTGATGTGGCGCCTCGACGGGCTGGGCCACGACGGCATCGACGACAAGGTCGCGGCTCTGGTCTTCGGCCCACCGGCGCGGGTCGATCTGGCGCTGGTCGGCGGCCGCCCGGTGGTGGAGCGCGGCGAGCTGGTGAACGCG
This sequence comes from Actinoplanes sp. NPDC049802, assembly GCF_040656595.1. Lineage (NCBI taxonomy): Bacteria > Bacillati > Actinomycetota > Actinomycetes > Micromonosporales > Micromonosporaceae > Actinoplanes > Actinoplanes sp. NPDC049802. The sequence goes on along the minus strand of NZ_JBFAMR010000022.1, from coordinate 83,799 downwards.
GACGCCGACACGCTCACCGAGCGGGCGCGGCGGGCGCACCGTCGCCTCATGGACGCCGGCTAGCGGCCCGAAAGAGAAGTGAGCCACAGCGGCCGGGGGGTGGTAGACCGGTGGGAAGGACCATGAATAATGCTCGATTACGGTACGGGGGAGTAACCACACTGAGAGGAATCGTCAACGATGACCGAGATCCTGTCCGACGAGGCCGTGGCGTTCGTCGCCGACCTGAACCGGCGCTTCCGCGCTCGCCGTAACGAGCTCCTCCAGGCGCGGGCCGCGCGCCGAGCGGAGATCGCGGCCGGGGCCACGCTGGGCTTCCTGGCGGAGACCGCGGACATTCGCGCGGCCGAATGGACGGCGCCGCCCGCGCCCGCCGATCTCCAGGACCGCCGGGTCGAGATCACCGGACCGACCGAGCGCAAGATGACGATCAACGCGCTCAACTCCGGTGCCAAGGTGTGGTTGGCCGACCTGGAGGATGCGAACACCCCGCACTGGTCGAACGTGGTCGACGGTCAGCGGAACCTGTTCGACGCGATCCGGCGCACCATCACGCTGGAAACCGAGAAGAAGACGTATGAACTGAACGGCGGGCCGTACCCCACGATCGTGATGCGCCCCCGCGGTTGGCACCTCGACGAGCGTCACCTGCCCGTCGACGGTGAGCCGGCGGTCGGCGCGCTGGTCGATTTCGGGCTGTACTTCTTCCACAACGCCAAGGAACTGCTGGAGCGCGGCAGCGGGCCGTACTTCTACCTGCCGAAGATGGAGTCCCACAAGGAGGCGGCGCTCTGGAACGACGTCTTCACCCACGCGCAGGAGGCGCTCGGCATCCCGGTCGGCACGATCCGCGCCACTGTGCTCATCGAGACCATCCCGGCCGCGTTCGAGATGGAGGAGATCCTCTACAGCCTCCGGCCGCACATCTCGGGCCTCAACGCCGGCCGGTGGGACTATCTGTTCAGCATCATCAAGTACTTCCGTGACAACCCGAACATGATCCTGCCGGACCGTGCCGCGGTGACCATGACGGCGCCGTTCATGCGGGCGTACACCGAGTTGCTCGTCTCCACCTGCCACAAGCGGGGCGCCTTCGCGATGGGCGGGATGGCCGCCTTCATCCCGAGCCGCCGCGACCCGCACGTCAACGAGGTGGCGCTGGCCAAGGTCCGGGAGGACAAGGAGCGCGAGGCCGGCGACGGCTTCGACGGCTCGTGGGTGGCCCACCCCGACCTGGTCGGAGTCTGCAAGGAGATCTTCGACCGGGTGCTCGGCGACAAGCCCAACCAGCTCGCCAGGAAGCGCCCGGACGTCGCGGTCGTGGCCGCCGACCTGCTGCACGTGGCCGGCACCGGTGGCGCGGTCACCCGGGCGGGCCTGCACAACAACGTCAACGTGGCCCTGCAGTACCTGGAGGCGTGGCTGCGTGGCAACGGCGCCGTCGCGATCCACAACCTGATGGAGGACGCCGCCACCGCGGAGATCTCCCGCTCCCAGGTCTGGCAGTGGATCCACAACGGGGTCAAGCTCGAGGACGGTACGCCGATCACCGCGGAACTGGTCGGGCAGATCGAGGACGAGGAACTCGCGAAGATCCGCGAGGAGGTCGGCGACGAGGCCTGGACGGCCGGGCGCTACGACGACGCCCGCAAGCTGTTCGAGCGGGTCGCCCTCGCCGACGACTTCGCCGACTTCCTGACGAGCGCGGCCTACGACTCGATCGACTGACGCCCCCACGGCCGGCGCAAAGCGCACGCCACCCCGGCGGTCGGCACAAGCGAACGCCACCCCGGCGGCTCGCGGGAGGCGAACGTCACCCTGGCGGGGCGGCGGCTGGAGGCGAACGCCACCCCGGCGGGGCGGAAGACGAACGCCACCCCGGCGGAGCGGAAGACGAACGCCACCCCGGCGGGGCGGAAGACGAACGCCACCCCGGCGGAGCGGAAGACGAACGCCACCCCGGCGGAGCGGAAGACGAACGCCGCACGGCGCCGCCGATGCGGGTGACGGGGAGGTGACGCCGTCCGGGGTCGGCGGGAAGGCGGGCGCCACGAGCGCTCGTGGGTAGCTCCGGGGAGGCGCCGCTGTGCGGCGGCGTCACCCCGGGGTGGCCGTAACGGTCGCGAAACGACCGGGACGGACAATCACCGGCAAGATCGACGGGGAGGGTCGTGGATGCGCCTGAGTGGGCAGGACTACGACGAGATCGACGTGAGCCTCGCCGCACACGACGCGTTCCTGCGGGCCCGTTACCCCGGTGAGCAGGCCGGACGGCAGCCGGTGCACACGGTGTACGTGCCCGCCGACCGCCTCGGTGACTTCCGTGACTGGGGCGCCATCGCGCTGCGGACGATGGACGAGAACGACTTCCCCTGGCCCGACCCGGCCGTCCGGGCCAAGCTCGAACGCGAGCCGATCGAGGACCTGCGCGTCGACTTCGAGGACGGCTACGGGGTCCGCGACGACGACCAGGAGGACTCCGCCGTCCGCAAGGCGGCCGCCATCCTCGCCGCCGGGCCGACGCCGCCGTTCCTCGGGATCCGGATCAAGTCGCTGGAGGCCGCCACCCGTCGCCGCTCTCTGCGCACGCTGGACCTCTTCCTCGACAGCTATCAAAGTCTCTTCACCGTGACGCTGCCCAAGGTCAGCGGCCCGGACCAGGTCAAGGCCATGGTCACCCTCTGCGAGAAGCTCGAGCGATCGTACGGGCTGAGCGCCGGCGCCCTGACCTTCGAGATCCAGATCGAACTGCCGTCGGCGGTGCTCGCCGCCGACGGGACCGCCACGGTCGCCCGGCTGATCACCGCGGCCGGCGGCCGGTGCACGGGTCTGCACTACGGCACCTACGACTACAGCGCGGCCGCCGGGGTCGCCGCCGCCTACCAGTCGATGGAGCACCCGGCCGCCGACTACGCCAAGGCGGTGATGCAGGCCGCCGCCGCCCAGACCGGGGTGCGTCTCTGCGACGGCTCCACCAACATCCTTCCGGTCGGCGGCGCGGCCCAGGTGCGCGAGGCCTGGGAGTTGCACCGCCGTCTGGTCCGCCGCTCCCTCGAACGGGGCTATTACCAGGGCTGGGATCTGCATCCGGCGCAGCTGCCGACCCGTTTTGCGGCCACCTACGAGTTCTTCCGCGACGGCCGCGACGCCGCCGTTACCCGCCTGCACCGCTATCTGGACCGGCAGGAGAGCGGCATCGCCGATGAGCCGGCCACCGCCCGGGCACTCGCCGGCTATCTGCTGCGCGGCCTCGACTGCGGTGCCCTCGACGACGCCGGTTTCCCCCGCGCCGAGCTCACCGCCCTGAGCTGACCGTCCACCGACGGCTCGTGGGAGCCCGCCCTTGACCTCTTGACATCCTCGCCGCCTTAAAGGACGGCGATTCCAGCCACGCTGCGCGTGGCACGCGCGGCGTTCTGGTGGGTTACCGCTTCACTGCGCGGTGCCGGGACAAGTCCTGGTCTTACCTGCGCTCGACGGTCGTTGAAGTCCGCCTGCCCGGCGGCCTTGATGTTGATGGCGGCATTGACGTCCCGGTCGTGGTGGCTGCCGCACGGGCAGTTCCACTCCCGGACGTTCAGCGCGATCTTGGCGTTGATCCGGCCGCAGTCGGAGCACATTCGGGTGGACGGGAAGAACCGGTCCACCCGGGCGAAGGTGCGCCCGTAACGCGCCGCCTTGTATTCCAACATGCCGGTGAAACTGGCCCAGCCCGCATCATGCACGGACTTCGCCAGCCGGGTCCGGCCGAGACCGGCAACGCACAGGTCCTCGACGTACACCGCTTGGTTGTCGCGGATGATCGCCGTGGACAGTTTGTGCTGCCAGTCGCGCCGGGTGTCGGCCACCCGCGCATGAGCGCGGGCAACCTTAATCACAGCTTTCTTGCGACGGTTGCTGCCCTTCTGCTTGCGCGAAAGGGCCTGCTGCGACCGCTTGAGCTTGCGGGCCGCGCGGCGCAGGAACTTCGGCGCGGTCACCTTCGTGCCGTCGGACATCACGGCGAAGTGGGTCAGCCCGAGGTCGATACCGATCTCGGAGTCGACCGGCGGCAGCGTCTCGTCCTCGCCGATGGTCACGACGAACGAGGCGAAGTACCGGCCTGCCGCGTCCTTGATGATCGTGACGCTGGACGGATCCGAGGGCAGGGTCCGCGACCAGCGGACCGGCAGGTCGCCGATCTTCGGCAACCGCAGCCGGCCGTTGTCGAGGATCTTGAACCGGGCGTTCCTGGTGAAGCGGATCGCCTGCCGGTTGTCCTTGCGTGAGCGGTACCGGGGCGGGGCCGACTTGCGGCCCTTGCGCTTGCCCGAGAGCGAGTTGAAGAAGTTGCGGTACGCGGTGTTCAGGTCCGCGAGGGCCTGCTGCAACACCACCGCCGACACCTCGCCCAGCCACGCCCGTTCCGGGGTCGCCTTCGCCTCGGTGATGATCCGGCGCGACAACTCGCCGTCCGGGACGTACTTCTCGCCCGCCTCGCGGGCCTGCTGACGCAGTCGCAGCGCATCGTTGAAAACCACGCGGGCACACCCGAACGCCTGCGCCAGCGCGGTGCGCTGGGCGGCGTCCGGGGTGATCCGGTAGTTGTAACGGAGCTGCACGAACATCACTGTACCATCTTTGGTTTATGGTCGAAGTTCAAGGCATCCGTACTGGCAGGCACTGTGTTTTCGCGTTGCATGTCCACTTGGTTTTCGTGACGAAGTTCCGGCACGAAGTATTCGCCGACCGGCACCTGACCCGGATGGAGGAGATCATGCGGGACGTGTGCGCCGACTTCGAGGCCGAGCTGGTCGAGTTCAACGGCGAGAACAACCACGTCCACCTGCTCGTCGACTTCCCGCCCAAGGTGGCCGTGGCCCGCCTGGTCAACAGTCTCAAGGGCGTGTCCTCGCGCCGCCTTCGGCAGGAGTTCCCCGACCTGGTGCGCCACTACTACCGAGCCAACAAGCTCTGGTCCGGCTCGTACTTCGCCGGGTCCGTCGGCGGCGCACCACTGAGTGTGATCAAGCAGTACATCGAGCAGCAGAACCGTCCCGGTTAAGGCACTGCTCGGGCCTGGCGGCCCTCCCGCGCGGGCCTTCACCCCCGGCCTGAAGGCCGGAGCACTGGCCCGCATTCCGGTAGCCGGCTGACAGTTGGAGGTTTGCGCTCGGGGCGAGAAGGACACCGCGGACGGGCCGGGTGGGGGATCATTCAGATGCGCAACGGATGGCCGGCTACGGGGAGGACGGCAGTGGGCTACAACACCGATTTCACCGGTCAGGTGACGATCGTTCCCCCGCTGAATCCGTATGAGGTCGAATACCTGGACCGTTTCGCCGAGACCCGCCATTCACACCGCGAGCGGGGGCCGTACGCGGTGTGGGTCGGCGAGGTCACCGTCGACGACAGTTACGAGCCGGACCGCCCGCCGCCCGAGCTTCCGGGATACCACTGCAAGTGGGTGCCGACCGCCGCCGGTGAGGCGCTGACCTGGAACGGCGAGGAGAAGTTCTACTACGCGGACAGATGGCTCGCCTTTCTGATCGGCGCGTTTCTGAAACCGGGCGCCGTGGTTCGGGGCGAGCTGGACGACCCCGTTCCGGGACGGTTCTATCCGGCGGTGTTCGAGCATTTCACCTTCGATCACGTGCTGAACGGAACGGTCAGCGCGGAGGGCGAGGAACCGGACGATCTGTGGCGGATCGAGGTGCGTGACAATGTCGTGCACGTGGTGCGCTGGGTGACCCGGCCGAACCATTCCGACATCGATCCGGCCGAGCCCGGGTCGTGGGCTCCGGAGCGGTGGGAGGAGTTCGAGGCCCGCAGTCTCTACGACCATGTGTTCGTCATCGACGCCTCCGGGGAGCGTGACGTCGGCACGGCCGCGGAGAACGGATTCGAGCCGGTCGAGGCGCCCCGGTATTGAGCGTCAGACGACGGAGAACATCGGCACGACCAGCAACGCCGCGAGAGTGATCCAGATGGCGGCCTGCTCGTATCCCCGGTTCGCGGCGCGGACGGCCGTGTAGAGCAGGCCCGCGATCAGCATGGTCAGAGCGGTGGCGGCGAGGATCTGCGCGGTGCCCGGTTCCGCGAACCATTCCGGGGCCAGGCTGATCAGCGAGATCGGATTCAGGACGGCGAGCCCTCCGAAGAGCGTCACCGCGAGGGCGAGGACCGCCACGGTGATACCGAGCAGGAGGTTGTTGGGACCTTCGTCCACTTCGGCGGTGTCGACGGTCCCGGGCTTCTGGTGCGTCACGCCAATTGCCTTCCGTGATGATCCGTGGTGGTGACGTCAGACCATAGCGGGCTCGCCCATTGCCGTGGGGATCGAACCTTTCGGCGCCGGCGCGAGTACTACATGGCGGCATCACGCCGAATGCGGGAGGACACCGTGCAGAACCGGCCAGGCGAGCTCGACCGTGTCACCGGAACGGAATCGCCGGATCACACCTGTGAGCGACCATCGTGGAGTTGCCGCGCCTGCGGGCAGCCGTGGCCGTGCCCGCCCGCGCGGATGTCGCTCGTGGACGGTGCCGACCGGGTCATGCTCGCCATGTACATGTGGGGGCAGTTGGACCGGGCGATGACGGATCTGTCTCCGCTGGCGCCGGCCGAGTTCTACGACCGTTTCCTGGGCTGGACCGGAAACAAGTTGATCTAGGGTTTAGCGGCTGGCCGGCGAGATCTGGTCGCGCAGCCAGGACGGATCCGGGTTGACGTGGCCGCGGCCGCCGATGACGACGGTCGGCACGGTTTCGTCACCGCCGGTGATCCCTCGGACCGTGGCTGCCGCGTCCGGGTCCTGCCAGATGTCGACCCAGCGCACCCGGCCCGCTTCGGGACCGAGGCGGGCCCGCAACCGCAGGCAGTAGGGGCACCCGGGCCGCCAGTAGACGACCGGCCGGTCGTCGCCCGACCCGCCTGACGTGCGCGGAAAGGCGAGTGGTGACAGCAGGAAGCCGATCGCCAGGAACGCGGCGAGCAGCAGCGCCGCCGAACCGGGCGAGCCGTCACCGACTTTGACGGCGGCGATGAGCACCCCGCAGAGGGCTGTCAGCAGTGCCTGCCTCCACCGTCGCACCATGCAGCGGGACGCTACTCCGCTACCGCCGGTAACGACATCCCCGGCCCGCCGGGATGCGCGCCCGGTGAAACAATGGCGTCCCGCGAAACAAACCGCCGATAGAGTCCGATCATGGTTGATCTGGTGGTCCGGTCCCGGCGGGTGTCCGCGCCGGAGGGTGAGCGGGCGGCGGCGGTCCTGGTGACGGAGGGGCGGATCACCGCGGTCGTGCCCTACGACGCCGAGGTGGCCGCGGCCGAGGACGTCGATCTCGGTGACACCGCCCTGCTGCCCGGCCTGGTCGACACGCACGTGCACGTCAACGAGCCGGGCCGCACCGAGTGGGAGGGTTTCGCCACGGCGACCCGGGCGGCCGCTGCCGGTGGCGTCACCACGATCATCGACATGCCGCTGAACAGCCTGCCGCCGACCGTCACCGCCGCCGCCCTGAGGATCAAACAGGCGGCAGCGGCCGGGCAGTGTCACGTCGACGTCGGCTTCTGGGGTGGCGCGATCCCCGGCAACGCGGCCGGCCTGCCGGAACTGCACGCGGCCGGGGTCTTCGGGTTCAAGGCGTTCCTGGCCGACTCCGGCGTCCCGGAGTTTCCGCCGGTCGATCCGGACCAGCTGGCGGCCGCCATGAACGCGGTGGACGCCCTGTTCGTCGTCCATGCCGAGGATCCGGATCACTTGCACGACGCGGCGAGTTCGCCCGCGTACGCCGACTTCTTGGCCTCTCGCCCGGAGGGCGCCGAGCACGCCGCGGTCGCCACCGCGATCGCCGTGGCCCGCGCCGCGGGCCGCCGCGTGCACATCCTGCATCTCTCCGCGGCCACCGCGCTGCCGTTGATCGCCCAGGCCCGAGCCGAGGGGGTACGCGTGACGGCGGAGACCTGCCCGCACTACCTGACGCTGGACGCCGCGGAGATCCCGGACGGCGCGACCGAGTTCAAGTGCTGCCCGCCGATCCGTGGCACCGCGAACGCCGACCGGCTGTGGGAGGCGCTGGCTGACGGCCTGATCACGTGCGTGGTCAGCGACCATTCCCCGTGCACGCCGGACTTGAAGCGGCGGGACACCGGTGACTTCGCGGCTGCCTGGGGCGGGATCGCCTCGGTGCAGCTCGGTCTTCCGGTGATCTGGACCGCCGCCCGGGATCGCGGGCATACCCTCGCGGACGTGGTGAAGTGGATGGCGTGCCGCCCCGCCGACCTGGTGGGACTGCGGCACAAGGGCCGGATCGTCCCGGGCGCCGACGCGGATCTGGTCGCGTTCGAGCCGGATGCCGAGTTCGTCGTCGACGCGTACGCGCTGCATCACCGCAATCCGGTCACCCCGTACGCCGGAAAGAGGTTGCGGGGTGTGGTGCGCACGACCTGGCTTCGCGGGCGCAGGGTGACCGGTGATGCGGCCGGCGGGACGTTCCTGAGAACCAACGAGGAGGGCTGATGGAGTTCAGCGCGCTGCCCGATCTGGCGTCGCGGGTGTTCGGCGGCCGGGTCGCCCACGTCAACGACGAGTTCTTCGCCCCCGCCGACCATCTGGTCCAGCCCGGTGTGCCGGGGCACAAGCCGCAAACGTTCGGTCACCGGGGACAGGTCTACGACGGCTGGGAGACCCGGCGCCGCCGCGAGCCGGGTCACGACTTCGCGGTGATCCGGCTCGGCGCTCCCGGCATCGTCCACGGCGTCGACATCGACACCGCGTATTTCACCGGCAACTACCCTCCGTTCGCCTCGGTGGAGGCGGTGGAGCTGCCCGGCTATCCCGGGCCGGACGAGCTGGCCGCCGCCGACTGGGTGGAGATCCTGCCGAAGTCGCCGTTGAAGGGCGACGCGCACAACCTGTACCCGGTGGAGGACCGGCGCCGTTTCACCCATGTGCGGCTCAACATCTTCCCGGACGGCGGGGTGGCCCGGCTGCGTGTGCACGGCGAGGTGGTGCCCGATCCGGACCTGCTGCCGAAGGTGTTCGACGTGGCCGCCGCCGAGTACGGCGCCACCGTCGTCGATTGCAGCAACATGTTCTACGGCAATCCGCAGCGGATGCTGATGCCCGGCCTGGCCCGCGACATGGGCGACGGCTGGGAGACGTCGCGGCGGCGCGACGACGGCAACGACTGGGTGCTGGTCCGGCTGGCCGCCCCGGCCGTGTTGCGCTTCGCCGACCTGGACACCAGCCACTTCAAGGGCAACGCCCCCGGCTGGGCGTCGCTGACCGGCATCGACGCCGACAAGCGCAGCTTCGAGCTGCTGCCGCGCACCGCGCTGCGCCCGGACACCCCGCACCGGTTCCCGCTGGCCGAGGCGCCGGAGGCGACCCATGTACGGCTGGACATCCATCCGGACGGCGGCATGGCCCGGCTGCGGCTGCTCGGCCGCGCCGACCGCGGGTTCCTGCGGCAGCGGATCGGTCGCTGACCCGCCCGGCGCACGCGTCAACAGGCGCCGGGCCGTTTCACCGGCACCCTCCGATCCGGCGGGCCACGTCGGAGACCGCGGGCAGCGGCGGGCCACGGCCGGGTCGCGGCCGGGTCGGCGGGTCATCGACGGCTATACGGTGTCAGATATGGAAGACGCCCGCCGGCACTACCTCGACCTGATCCGGACGGACGGTGTCCCGCTCTCGCCGGCTCTGGCCCAGGCGTTCGCCACGGTGCCCCGGGAGGTCTTCGTACCGGACGGCTTCCTGGCCCGCGACGGCCGCCGCGTCCTGCCCGCCGACCCGGAGTTCCTGCCCACCGTCTACAGCAACGACGTGCTCGTCACCAAGCTGAGCGAGGGCCGCCCGGTGAGCTCGTCCAGCCAGCCGTCACTGATGGCCATCATGATCGGGGCACTGGATCCGCGGCCCGGCATGCGGATCCTGGAGATCGGCGCGGGCACCGGCTACAACGCGGCCCTGCTGGCCGCGCTGGGCGCGACGGTCACCACGGTCGACGTGCAGCCGGACGTGGCCGCCCGGGCGCGTTCCGCGCTGGCCCGCGCCGGCGTCTCCGGGGTCCGGGTGGAGACCGCCGACGGTTACACGGCGGCTTTCGCCGGTGACCCGGAGCGGTACGACCGGATCATCGTGACGGTGGGTGTCGCCGGTGTCTCCCCGCACTGGCTGGACCGGCTCGAACCGGGCGGCCGGATCATCGTCCCGGTCGAGCACGGCGGCACCCACCCGGTGCTGGACGTCCGGGAGCAGGGCGCCGCGACGGTGGTGTGCCCGGCCGGGTTCATGAGCGCGTCCGGCCCGCTGACCGCCCGGCGCCGGCACAGCCATCCGGAGCCGGTACTCGGCATGGAGGGCCTGACCGGGTCGCGCCCGTCGTGCTGGCGCCCGCCGCTGGAGGCGCTCGCGTACCGGGATCTCTGGTACGCGGCCGGCGCCTGGCATCACCGGGTCACCCAGGCGGCGCGCCCGGACCGGCAGCAGAGCTGTCTCGCGGTGCTCGACGAGTCCGGCGAGTCCGGCGCGGTCGTGCTGGCCGACGGCGCGATCCTGGCGTCCGGCGCGGAACGGGACCGGTACGCGGCGATCGGGGCGGCGCTCGCCGACCGGTGGGATGCGCTGGAGCGGCCGCCGATGAGCGCCTGGGACGTCGAGCTGGCGCCGTCCGGACCACTCTGGACGCCGTACCGGTGGACGCTGCGTCACCGGCGAGCCGAGGACAGTCCCCAGCCGGCCGAGGACAGTCCCCAGCCGGCCGAGGACAGTCCCCAGCCGGCCGAAGACGGCCCGCGGGCGGCCTGAAGGCAGCCGGCCGGCCGACGGCAGTCAGCGCGCGCGCAGGTAGGTGAGCACCGCCAGCACGCGGCGGTTGGTGTCGTCGGTCGGCGGCAGCCCCAGCTTGGCGAGGATGTTGCCGACGTGCTTGCCGACCGCCGGATCGCTGATGAACAGGGCCGCCGCGATCGACGAGTTGGACCGGCCCTCGGCGATCAGGGCGAGGACCTCCCGCTCCCGGCCGGACAGCCCGGCGAGCGGATCGGCGGGGCGGCTCAGCAGCCGGCGGACCACGTCCGGGTCGACGACCGTGCCGCCGTCGACCACGGTCCGCAGCGCCGCCACGAACTCGGCGATGTCGGCGACCCGGTCCTTGAGCAGGTATCCGACGCCGTCGCCGGTGCCGATCAGGTCGGCCGCGTACTCCTGCTGCACGTACTGGCTGAGCACCACGACGGGCAGGCCGGGCCGTTCCCTCCGCAGCCGCACCGCCGCCCGCAGACCCTCGTCGGAGAAGGTGGGCGGCATCTTGATGTCGGTGATCACCAGGCCCGGATCGTGCTTCTCGACCGCGGTGACCAGTTCCTCGGCGTCGCCGACCGCGGCCACCACCTCGAACCCGAACCGGATCAGCACCCCGGTGAGGCCCTCGCGCAGCAACACCCCGTCCTCGGCGAGGACCACCCGGGTCACAGCTCGACCCGCAGCAGGGTGGGGCCACCTTCCGGGCTGGCCAGCAGCAGCCGCCCGCCCGCCGCCGCCACCCGGTCGGCGAGCCCGGTCAGCCCACTGCCCCGGGCCGGGTCGGCGCCGCCCCGCCCGTCGTCCTGGACCTCCAGCACCAGGCCGTCGCCGGACGGGGTGAGACGGATCCGGGCGGAGGTGGCCCCCGAGTGCCGGGCCACGTTGGTCAGCGCCTCGGCGGCCACGAAGTAGGCGGTCGTCTCGATCCGTTCCGGCAGCCGGCCGAAGCTGTCGGGAGTCTCCACCGTCACCGGCACCGGTGAGCCGGCGGCCAGCTCCCACAGCGCGGCCGGCAGGCCGACGTCGCTCAGCGTCTGCGGGCGGATCCCGTGGATCAGGTCGCGCAGCACCACCATCAGCTCCTTGGCCTGATCGTGGGCCTGACCCAGCGGGGCGGCGGCGGGCGAGTCCTCGGGCAGGTCCAGCCGGGCCATGCCGAGGTGCAGGGTGAGGCTGGTCAGCCGGTGCTGGGCGCCGTCGTGCAGGTCCCGTTCGATGCGCCGCCGCTCGGCGTCGAACGCGTCGGCCAGCCGGGCCCGCGACTGCGACACCTCGATCAGCCGGTCGCGCAGGCCGTCGCCACCGCTGCCGAGCAGCCGCCGGGCCAGCGCGCCGTGCGCCGCCGCCACGCCGCCGATCAGGTAGAGCCAGACCGGGACCAGCACGATGCCGAGCACCATGAACGGTATCGACCGGGGGCCGCCGTCGATGGTCAGGTCGCCGATGTTCCACTCGACGATCCAAGGGCTGAACAGCAAGGTCGTCTCCAGGGTGAGGAGCACCCCGGTGAACGCCATGATCGGCGGGGCCAGCAGGGCCAGCAGGAGGGCGTACAGGACGGCCCGCCAGGTGGACTCGTGCGAGAACAGGGCCAGCGGGTTGGTGACGGCGACCCGGTGCGGCGCGGCGAGTGGCCGGGCGTCGATCATCCGGAGCCGCTGCCGTTCCAGGGCGGCCAGCGGCAGCGCCACCAGCGGGCTGAACGTGAGGATGAGGACGGTGCCCAGCGCCATGAGAAGGATCACCACGGCTCCCGGCACCTCACCGTTGGTCAGCTCCCGCCCGGCCACCAGCCACGGGATCAGCAGCAGCCAGAGGACGAAACCGAGTGGCAGGGCGATCAACCCGGTGATCGACAGGAACCCGGCCGCGCGCCACGGCCAGGCCGTGAGCAGGTAGCGGCGGTCCCGCAGGGCGGTGGCGAGATGCTCGGCGTTCAACACCAGCTCACCGTAGCCAGCACGGTGCGGCCCGCCCCAGCCGTTCAAACCCCCAAGTCAGGGTATGCCTAGGCATACCTACCAGGTGCCGGCCCGGCGATCACGCCACGGCCGTCCGTCCGGGTCATAGATCATCCGGTACGCCGGAAGCGCCCACAAACGCTGATACCACGGCAACGGCCGCGTCTCGTGCGGGATGAGCCGCCCCGGCGGACGGGCCCCTTGACGCCCGCCGTCACGCCAGTCCCGCAGCCGGTCGGCGGCCTCGGTCATCGCGGTGATCGCGGTCTCCGGGTCGAGCAGGTCCTCGTCGTCGCCGTCGGCCCGGTCGAGGTGCTCGCGCATCAGCGTCAGCCGCAGGTCGCGGGGGAGGCGGCGGGCGCCGTCACCGAGTCCGGCCGGGTCGGCGGGGGCCCGCTCGTCCCGGGTGCCGTCGAGGATCGCGCAGGACAGCTCGCTGTCGTGCGTCCACGATCGACGGTTGAAGTTGTCGCTGCCGACGCTGCACCACACGTCGTCGATCACGCAGACCTTGGCGTGCACGTAGATCGGGGTGCCGGCGTGGTTCTCCAGGTCGAAGACGTGCACCCGGTCGGCGGCGGCCCGCTTGCACAGCTCGATGGCCTGTTCCCGGCCGACCTGGTTGGGCGGCAGCGCGAACGCGCCGTCCACGTCCGGGTGCCGGGGCACCACGGCGACCAGGTGCAGCCGCGGATTGTCGCGCATCGCCTCGGCGAACAGTTGGGCCACCTCCTTGGACCACAGGTACTGGTCCTCCAGGTAGACGATCCGCCGGGCCCGCTTGATCGCCTTCGTGTAGCCGCGGGCCACGCTGCGCTCGCCCAGCTTCGCGAACCCGTACGCCGGGCGCATCGCCGGATAGGTGCGCAACACCTGAACGGTGTGCGGGCCGCACTCCGGCGGGTCCGGCGGCTGCTCGGGCAGCGGATCGGGGCGCATGTCCTCGTGCCGCAGCTTGTCGGTGACGGTGGCGATCGGGCCGTCCTGGTCGAGCGGCACCTTGTCGGTCCAGCGTTCCCGGAAGGCGCCGTCGAGGGTGCCGACGACCGGGCCGCGCAAAGCGAGCTGCACGTCGTGCCAGGGCGGATTCGGCCCGTACGCGGACGCCATCGTCACCGCCTGCGGATCACCGTGGTGCCGGGCGTCGTCGCGGCGGCTGTGGCACAGGTCGATCCCGCCGGCGAAGGCGATGTCCTTCTCCGGTCGTCCCGGATGCCGCAGCACGACGAGCTTCTGATGGTGCGACCCGCCCCGGCGGACCCGCTGGTCGAGCAGCACCTCGCCGCCGGCCGCCTCGATGTCGTCGCTCAGCGTCCGGTTCTCCTCCTCGCTGTACGCGAGTTTGTCCAGATGGGAGCGCCAGAGCAGGCCTTTCACGACGACACCGCGCTTGGCGGCCGCCGCGAACACCTCGGCCACGGTGGGGCCGCCGTCGCGGACCCGCTCGTCCGGGTCGCCGCGCCAGTCGGTGAAGAACAGGTGATCGCCGGGCTCCAGCTGTTCGATTTCGGTCACCAACCGATCGAAGTAACTTTGCCCGTGAATAAGTGGCTCGACCGTGTTTCCGGTGTTCCATATGGGTATGGAGGTGTCCGGGTTGCCGCGTTCGGCAGCGGTGAGAAGCCATTCCTGCGGCGGCACTGCAACCCCTTCGAGGTCGACGACGCCCTCACCGTAAGCCTCCTGACCGCCGCTCGCACCCGGAGCGGTGCCCCCTGACCCCCGCCGAGGAGTGGAACCATGAGCAGCGAGCCCCTGACCACAACACCGGTGACCGAGGCCACCGACTCCGCCGAGACCGGACTGCTCATCGCGGTCCTGATGCTGGTGGTGCTGGGCACCACCGCGATGCTGATGATGTCCTGATCGACAGAACCACCGGGATCGGCGAACCGCCCTCGCCGAACCCACTCGCCGAACCGGGGACTCAGAGGACCCAGGCGTCGTCGCGGATGATCTCTACGGTCCCCTTGGGGCCGGTGCCGGTCACCGTGATGCCCGCGCCGCCGATCACCACGTCGGTGTGCACCGCCGACGTGTTCAGCCCCAGCGCCTCCCGCTCGGCCGGCGGCAGCTCCCGCGCGCCCGGCACCGCGAACGGGAAGCTCGCACCCCAGGCCACGTGACACGCGGCGTTCTCGTCGAAGAGGGTGTTGTGGAAGACGATGCCGGCCTTCGCGATCCGGCTGTCACGGTCCACCAGGGACACCTCACCCAGGTAGCGGGCGCCCTCGTCGGTTTCGAGCTGGGCCGCCACGGCGTCCGCGCCCGACTCCGCCGACACCGCCGTGATCCGGCCGGCGGACAGCTCCAACCGCAGACCGAGCACCAGCCGCCCGTTGAGCACCAGCGGTTTCGTCACCTGGAGCACGCCCTCGGCGGTCCGCCGGTCGGGGCTCGTGAACACCTCCTCGGTGGGGATGTTCGGCATGTACGGGATACCGTCGTCGCCGATCAGGCCGCCACCCGTCCAGCGGCAGCCGGGGATCAGGCCCACCGTGAGGTCGGTGCCGCCTCCCGCGTACCGGATCGAGCTCAGCTCCAGAGCGTCCAGCGCGGCAGCCCGCTCGGCCAGCGTCGCGGCCCGCGCCCGCCAGGCCGCCACCGGGTCGTCGCTGTCCAGGCGCATGGCGGTGGCCACCGCCTCCCACAACCGCTCCACGTCCGGCTCGCCGAAGACCTGAGCGGCCCAGCCCGGGTTCGGCGCGCCCACCGCGGTCCAGCGCAGGCGGCCCAGCACCATCTCCCGCAACAGCGCGGTCTCCTCGGCCGGGAACGCCGCCGCCTTCACCGGATCGGCGCCGTCGAGCAGGTGCGGATCCGGATCACCGAGCAGAGCGATCAAGGCGATCCCCTGCTCCGACCACTCCCGGATGCGCTGCAACGCCCAGCCCCGGCTGGCGGTCAGCGTCTCCAGATCGGAGTGGTCGACGGCCGCGCGGCGCATCGGGCCGTCCGACCACAGCGGTTCCACCCAGGCCGCCCCGGCGGCGTACGCGGCGGACACCACCGCCCGGGCGATCTCCAGGTGCGCGGTGTCCGTACGAAGAATGACTCCCTGCCCGGGCTGGATGTTCACTCCAGCCCGGACCACGACGTCGGCGAAACGCTCGATCCGGTCCATGCCGGTCAGCGTAATCAGTCCGTGTGCGGCACGCGCCCCGCCGGAACGACGCCCAGCCGGCCCTTCTGGAAGTCCTCGAACGCCTGCCTCAGTTCGTCGCGGGTGTTCATCACGAACGGCCCGTAGTGGGCGATCGGCTCCCGGATCGGCTGCCCGCCCATGATGAACAGGTCGAGCTCGGTCTTCGCCTCCACCCGGACCGCCTCGCCGGGGCCGTGGGTGGCGAGCTGGCCGAGCCGGACCGGCCGCAGGTCGGCGCCCACCCGGCCCTCGCCGGACAGCGTGTAGACCAGCGCGTTGTAGCCGGCCTGCCAGGGCAGGTCGAGCCGCGACCCGGGCTGCATGGTGACGTGCGCCAGGTTGATCGGGGTGAAGGTGCTGCCGGGGCCCCGGTGCCCGGCGATCTCGCCGGCGATCACCCGGATCAGCGCGCCACCGTCCGGTGTGGTCAGCAGGGCCGCCGCGCCGCCGCGGATGTCCTGATACTTCGGGTCGATCATCTTGGCGGCGCGCGGCAGGTTGACCCACAACTGGAGGCCGTGGAAGAGGCCGCCGCTGACCACCAGGTGCTCCGGCGGCGCCTCGATGTGCAGGATTCCCGAACCGGCGGTCATCCATTGGGTGTCGCTGTTGGTGATCGAGCCGCCGCCACCCAGCGAGTCCTGGTGATCCATGATCCCGTCGATCATGTAGGTCACCGTCTCGAAGCCGCGGTGCGGGTGCCAGGGCGTGCCTTTCGGCTCGCCGGGGGCGTAGTCGACCTCGCCCATCTGGTCGAGGTGGATGAACGGGTCCAGCTCGCTGAGCGGGACCCCGGCGAAGGCCCGGCGCACCGGGAAGCCCTCGCCCTCGTAACCCTGCGGCGCGGTGGTCAGGCGGCGCACCGGGCGGATCTCGGCCGTCGCGTCGAGTTTCGGCAGGCGGGGCAGGACGAGGACGTCGTCGACGGTGATGGCTGGCATGGCTCAGACCTCTCTGATCTTGGCGAAGACGCGGCCGATCACGGCCAGGTCCTCGTCGTCCAGGTGATCGATGAAGCTCGTGCGGACGGTCTCCAGGTGGGCCGGCGCGGCGTCGCGCAGCGCGGTCAGGCCCTCGTCGGTGAGCACGGCCTCCTGGCCGCGGCCGTCGTCGGGACAGCTCTCCTTGCGCACCAGGCCCCGTTTGACCATGGAGCTGATCTGGTAGGTGACCCGGCTGGGCGAGAACACGAGCCGGCTGGCCAGCTCGCCCATCCGGATCCGGTGGCCGGGAGCCTCGGCCAGGGCGACCAGGACGTGGTAGTCGTTCATGCTCAGGCCGGTGGCGGCGCGCAACTCGTCCTCGAGGCGGGTGTGCAGCGCCCACGAGCTCTCGATGAAGGTGCGCCAGTGCGCCTGCTGGGTCGCGGTCAACGGTTCGGCCATGACCGGAACCGTACTCCTTCAAAACTGAAACTTCAAATCTGAAATACCAGGGACCGTTTAGGGTACGGATGTGAAGATTCGCCAAGCCACGCCCGACGACGCCGACGAGCTGATCCTGCTGCGGGTGGTGCTGCTGCAGACCTTCGGCCACGGTGACTGGAACGACGACTGGTGTGCACCCGCCCAGAAAACCCTGATCAGCCGACTGAGCGCGGCCGAGCCGACACTGGCCGCCTTCGTCGCCGAGCGCCCGGACGGCGGCGGTCTCGCGGCGTGCGCCGTGGGCACCATCGAGGAACGGCTCGGCAACCCGCACAACCCCGACGGCCGGATCGGGTACGTCTTCAACGTCGCCACCCACCCGGACATGCGCCGCCGCGGTTACTCCCGGGCGTGCATGGAGGCGCTGCTCCAGTGGTACCGCGACCGGGGCGTCCGGTCCGTCCACCTCCAGGCGTCACCGCAGGGCGAGCCGTTGTACATGTCGCTCGGCTTCACCGCCACGCCCGATCCGGCGATGCGCGTGCGGCTGTGACCGAGCTGCGGACCGCCCGGCTGCGCCTGCGGGCCTTCCGTCCCGGGGATGTCGCGGCGGTGCACGTCTACGCCGGCGATCCCGAGGTGGTCCGCTTCATGGAGTGGGGGCCGAACCGTCTCGCCGACACCGAGGCCTTCGTGGCGGAGGCCGTGGACCCGCCCGAGGGCTCCCACCCCTTCGCCGTCGAACGGGACGGCGTGCTGATCGGCGCCGTGGCGCTGACGGTCACCTCCGCCGAGCACCGGCGCGGCGAATTCGGTTACGTCCTGGCCCGCGGCGCCTGGGGCCGGGGCTACGCCACCGAGGTGGCGACCGCGGTGCTGGCCCACGCCTTCGAGCTCGGCCTGCACCGGGTCGCCGCCACCTGCGACCCGGCCAACGTGGCGTCCCGCCGCGTCCTGGAGAAGACCGGCCTCCGGTACGAAGGCCGTCTCCACGGCTACCTGCACATCCGGGGCGAGTGGCGGGACCGCCTGCTCTTCGCCACCGTCAGGCCGCGGGTGTCCGGAGAGCGTCGGTGAGGGCGTTGCGGAGCCGGCCGAAGTCGACGTCTCGCTCGGTCAGGATGAGCATGGCCAGGCCCTGACCCTCGCGGAGCAGGCCCAGCATGATGTGCTCCGGGGCGATGTAGTTGTGCTTGAGCCGGATGGCCTCGCGCAGCGACAGCTCCAGCACCTTCTTGTTGCGCGCGGAGAACGGCCGGTGCCCGGTGGTGGCCGAGGAGAACCGGCCGAAGAGGCCCTTCTTCTTCGGCTCGGGCCGGGGCAGCCGCAGCGCTCCCGCCCCGAAGTTCTCCTCGATGGCGGCGCGGACCGCCTCCAGGTCGATGCCGATCGCCTTGAGGGCCGCGGCGTCCTCGGCGTCACGGTCGGCGAAGCCGGTGGCGCCGCTCGGGTCGCCCACGTGCCGGATGATCGCGGCCCGCACCACGGCGTGATCGACGCCCGCGCCGCGCAGCGCGGTGCGGACCGTGTCGTTCTCCCCGGCGAGCAGGCTGAGCAGGGTGTGCTCGGTACCGATCGTCTCGTGGCCCAGCTCGCGGGCCTGCTCCTGCGCGCCGATCACGACGGCGCGGGCGTCCTTGGTGAATCGTTCGAACATCTCAGTTCTCCCGTGGATCCGGTATCGGCAACAGCTTCGCGTGCTTCTTGTGCACGCCCTGGCGGGTCACCTCGAGCGCGTCGGCGATCTCCTGCCAGGACCAGCCCTTGGCGCGGGCATTCGCCACCTGGAGGCGCTCCAGGCCCTCCAGGAGGCGGCGCAACGCGACCACCGCGCGCAACCCGGCCCGCGGGTCGGCGCTGCTCGCGGCGGCCGCGAGGTCGGTAGCTTCGGTCATGCCGTCAACCTACGTTGACAGGCCCCGAGTTGTCAACCAAGGTTGACGCGCCAGGTGCTGCGCATGAACGGGCCCGGTGCGGGTAGGGGAACAGGCGTTCGACACCACGACGGAAGGGCACAGCCATGACCGACTGCACCGAGCGGCACCCGGCCGCAGCCGACAACGGCCTCGTTTGCGAGCGCCGGGCGGGCGTGGCCGAGCAGGCACAGCGATGACCGACCGGGCGAATGCCGAAGACGGCAACACGATCAAGGACCCCGAGGACTGGACGACCGGCGACGAGCCGGCGACCGGAGCGCAGGAGTCCTACCTGCGTACCCTCGCCTCGGAAGCGCGGGAGGAGGCACCCGAGGGTCTGAGCAAGGCGGACGCCTCCCGCAAGATCGACGAGTTGCAGGAGCGGACCGGGCGGGGCCGCTGACCCGGGAGACGCGGAGAGGCCGACCCCGTGGGGTCGGCCTCTCCGCGTGATTCTTCTCGGTCTGCTGAGGGTCAGTCCCAGGCGGGCAGGGAGCCCAGTGAGACGGTCAGCTCGACCGGGTGGTGCACCGGCGACGCCACCGTGAACCGGGCGCCGAACGGGTCCCGCAACTCGGCGAAGGCGGTCAGCCCGTCCTCCGACGGCTCGGTGATGACCGCGCCGCCCAGCGCCTCGCACAGGTCGGCCGCGACCTGGATGTTCTCCACCTGGAAGGCGGCCCGCCACCAGGCGCCCCGGTAGCCCGGCGCCAGGCCGGCGACGGCGTCGTGCGCCTGGTTGAGCCACTCGCCCGTGCCGAACTCGTGACGCAGCAGCCAGCCGAACGCGGAGCCGTAGAACCGGGCCGCGCTGTCCGGGTCGTCGGTGATCAACTCCGGCCACGACATGGTGCCGGGCTCACCGCCGGCCTGTGCGCCGGCGAAGTCGTAACCCTGCCACAGGCCGATGATCGCGCCGGCCGGGTCGGCGACGATCGCGCGCCGGCCGCCGTGCGCCTCGGCCGGGTCGCTCACACAGTACCCGCCGGAGAGCTCGACCTGGTCCAGCGTCTCCTCGAGATCCGGCGTGCTGACGTGGGTCAGCCATCCGTCCGGACGGTCGGGCCCGCTACGGGTGAGGCCTGCCACGGCACGCCCCCCGAGCTTGAATCGGTCACCCGCAGACTCCCAGCCGAACAACTCTCCGTAAAACTGTGCCGCGCGTGCGGGGTCCGCACTCGCCAGTTCCACCCAGCAAGGTGTCAAGGGTGCATAGCCTCTGATCCGCATGAGCCGCTCCATGGTGGACATCCCCAGTCGCCTCGGTACTCTACGGCACTGATAACGCTTCGTCACCACCAGCCGGTTCATTGTCCGGTTTAGAACAGTATTAAACTACTGCGCGTGAGCGGCTGAGTGATCCAGGTGACGCATGACCGGAGTGGCCGCCACACCGTGCAGCAGCACCGACACGACGACGACGAATACCGCCGTCGCCCAGAGGAGATCCTCGGCGGGAAAATCGGCATGAGTCACTGCATACGCTAGGTAATAGAACGTGCCGATGCCACGGATACCGAACGTGGCGATCACCCAGTGTTCCGCAGTGGTTCCGGGGGCACCGCGAAGCGCCAGGAACGCGCTCAACGGACGGATCAGGAAGATCAGGGTCAACCCCGCCAGAGCGGCCGGCCAGGTCAGCGGGGCGAGCATCCCGCCGACCACCGCGCCGCCCAGCAGAAGCAGCAACAGGACGGTCAACAGCCGCTCGGTCTGCTCGGCGAAATTGTGCAGCACCTGGTGGTACTCGTGCGACCGTTCGGCCGCCCGGATGGCCCGCGCCGCCACGAACACCGCCAGGAAACCGTAGCCGCCGGCCACCTCGACCAGCCCGTACGCCAAGAAGGTCGCGGCCAGGGCGAGAAAGCCCTCGGAGTGACGGGACAGCCGCAGCGCGTCCCGCTTCGCGCGGAAGAACAGCTTCCCGAGCAGCCGGCCGATCAGCAGACCACCCACCACACCGGCCGCGCACTTGTAGAGGACGTCGGTCAGCACCCACTCGCCGACCCAGCCGGTCCCGCCGTACGTCGCCAGCGCGATCGCCGCGTACACGAAGGGAAAGGCCAGCCCGTCGTTCAGGCCCGCCTCCGAGGTCAGCGCGAACCGCACCTCGTCCTCCGAGTCCTCCTCGTCGGTCGGCTCACCCACCTGCACGTCCGAGGCCAGCACCGGATCGGTCGGCGCCATCGCGGCGCCCAGCAGCAGCGCCGACGCCGGCACCAGGCCCACCCACCACCAGCCCAGCAACGCCATCGCGGCGATCGTCACCGGCATCGCGACGATCAGCAGACGCCCGGTCGACGCCCAGCGGCGCCGGCCGAACGGCCGATCGATCTTCAGCCCGGCGCCCATCAGCGCCACGATCACGCCGACCTCGGTGAGGTGCTCGGTCAGGTCCGGATGAGCCGCCGGATCAGCCGGCGGCAATCCGAACGGGACACCGAACAGCAGCAGACCCAGCCCGAGGAAGGCGATCGGCATCGACAGCGGGCGCCGCTCCAGCAGGCGCGGCAGGATCCCGGCGAGCAGCGCGGCCGTGCCGACCAGGGCATACACCACATCGGACAGCTCGGTGCCCGGGAACGTCATGCGGGCGCTTTACCCGCCAAGAGCATCTCGAACCACACCGTGGAACCGCGCACCGTCGGATCGGTGCCCCACGAATCGCTCAGCTCCTCGATCAGGCCCAGCCCACGGCCCCGGCTGGCCAGCGTGTCGGCCCGCGCGCGGATCACACTGCCCCGGGTGCCGGTGTCGGCCACCGACACGAGCAGGCGCTCCGCGTTCAGGTCGATGTGCACCTGGGCCGGCGTGCCCGCGTGCAACAGCGCGTTCGTGGTCAGCTCGCTGGTGCAGAGGATCGCCGCACCGATCACCGTCTCCGGCACGCCCCACTCCCGCAGCCGGGTCGTCATCCACTGCCGGACCCGGCTCGGCCCGGTCGGCTCCGCCGCCACCTGCATGGTCGCGGCCCGGCTCAGCGCCAGAGCGTGCTCCACCGCCAGCACCGCCACGTCGTCGTCGGTGGTGCCCTCGACCGCGGCCGTGGCCAGCGAGCACATGTTCCTCGGGTCGCCGCTCGGCGACGCCGCCGCCGCGGCGACCAGCGCGTCCAGCCCGTCGTTGAGCGGACGGCCGCGCCGTTCCACCACGCCGTCACTGAACATCAGGATGGTGTCGCCCGGCTCCAGCCGCAGCGTGCCGGTCTGCCAGCGCCCGCCCAGGCCCAGCGGGGCTCCCGGCGGCACCTTCACCAGCTCGGCCGTCGCCGGCTCGCCGGCCTGCCCGGCCCGGCGCAGCACCGGCGGCGGATGACCCGCGCTGGCCAGCGTGACCGAACCGTCCGACGGGTCCAGCACCCCGTAGACGATCGTCACGAAGATCTCCTCGTTGCGCGACTCGGCGCCCAGCGAGCCGACCAGCCGGTCCAGCCCGGCCAGCACGCTCGGCGGCGCCGGATCGGTCAGCGCCAGCGCCCGCAGCGCCGCGCGGACCTGGCCCATCACGGCGGCCGCCCGCACGTCGTGCCCCGCCACGTCGCCCAGCACCATCGCGAGCCGCCCGTCGGCCAGGCGGAACGCGTCATAGAAGTCACCGCCGGCCGCGTTGCCGTCGACACCCACGTCGTAACGCGCCGCGATCCGGAACATGTCCAGCTCCGGCAGATGCTCCGGCAGCATGCTCCGCTGCAACAACTGCGCCGTGCCGTGCTGCGCCTCGAACCGGCGGGCACGCTCCGCGGCCTGCGCCACCAACTCGGCCGCCGCCTTCAACAGCGCCCGCTCGGCCGGCAGCCAGACATGCGCCCGGCGGAAACCGACGGTCAGCGCGCCCCGCAGCGACGGCGTCCGCAGCGGCAGCGCGGCCAGCGCGCGGACCCGCCGCTCGTGCCGGTCCGTCGCCACCGCCTGCAGCGGCTCGCCGTCGGCCACGAAACTCGCCCGCCCGGTCTCCGCCGCCGCCACCGCCGGGGCCGCCGGGTCGGCGCTCACACGCCGCCACACCGGCGGCAGACGCTCGTCCGCCTCGTCCAGCATCTCGCCGCGGATCCGGCGGACATAGCGATAGGCCACGCCGTCGTCCACCGCCAGCACGCAGTGGTCCAGGTCGAAGGAATCCATCGCGTACGCCAGGACGACGCGAGTCACATCGTCGATGGTGAGCGCGCCGGCCAACCGTGCCGTCAGCTCACCGAGGCTCTGCAGGCGGTGGATGACGTGCGTGGTCTCGGCCGCGACGGTCAGCACCCCGGCCACCGCGCCGCGCGACGAGCGGATCACCGAATGGCCCCGGGTGTAGAAGGCCGGCTCGGTGTGGCCCGGCGCGAACTGCACCTGGCTCTCCGGCTCCAGGATCGCCCGCCCGGTCCGGTGCACCTGCTGGATCACGTCGCCCAGGCCGGGCTGATCCCACGCCGGGCCGAACGCCCGCGCGG
Organism: Actinoplanes sp. NPDC049802; assembly: GCF_040656595.1. NCBI lineage: Bacteria > Bacillati > Actinomycetota > Actinomycetes > Micromonosporales > Micromonosporaceae > Actinoplanes > Actinoplanes sp. NPDC049802. The sequence goes on along the minus strand of NZ_JBFAMR010000022.1, from coordinate 60,183 downwards.
CCGGGGAGCCCAGCACCGCCGGGTGCAGGGCGTCGAGAACCTCGGCATACGCGTCGTTGTAGATGACCAGGAAGTCGCCGCCGACGGTCAGCAGCATCGGCACCGGGGAGGCGAGCACCAGCTCGACCGCGGCGCGGACCGCCGGATCCCAGCCGGTGATCGGGCCCAGCGAGGTCTCCGACCAGTCGAAGGCGTGCACCAGCGCCGCGCAGCCCAGGCCGGTGTGGTGTGCGCCGACCGCCTGTGCGGGTAGAGCGGTGACCGGAGACGGGAGCAGACCCCCCGACCCGTGACCTCCCGAGCCGACCATGCGGAAAGCCTATCCCGACTGGTCCGTTTGTACGATGCCCCACCGGCCGTCCGTCCGGTTATTGACCGTTCGCCGGTATCGTACGCGGGGCGTCCCCGAGGATGTCCCACGCTCGGCGTCACCGAATGTGACCAGGTCGTCAGCGATCCGATCTTGGTCAACGAAACAGTCGCTCACCTATAGTCGCGGCGTGATCGAACCTCCCCGCGGTGTGATGCGCTACACCGCCGACCAGCAGCAGATGGAGGAGCACCACTCCGATCCCATGGCCCAGCGGTACGACGCCCTCGCGGCCTGGTCCGAGTCGGCGGAGACGATGACCATGGCCGCGGTCCGGGCGGAACCGTCCCCGGCGTACCCCCAGGAGCCCGAAGAGCCCCGCCGCGCCGCGCCCACCACCCGGAGCCGCCCGCTGCGCTCCCGCCGCGCCGGGCCCGCCGCCGAGAGCGGCCCGCTGCGCACCCGCCGCGCGCGCGTCACGATCGTGGCCGCCGCCGGAGTCGCGGCGCTCGCCGCCGGCGCCACCCTGATGTGGGGCGACGAGGAGCCCGCCACCCCGATCACCGCGGGCGCCGCCGCCACCACGACCACCGTCGAGCCGCCGCACGCCGAAACCGAACCGCCGGTCGCCCCGAGCGCGGCCGCCGGCGTCACGGCGTCCGCCTCCACACGCCCTGCGCCCTCCCCGTCGAGGACGGCGAGCGGCACCGCGAACCCACGGCTGGTCCTGCCCACCGGCAAGACGTCCCGCACCGCCGCCCGCGAGGTGACGAGCACCCCCGGCGCCGCGATCCTCAGCGCCTCCTACGGCTACCAGCTGGACGACGAGGCCGGCTACCGCGGATCCGTCCGGGTCAGCAACACCGGCACCGCGGCGGCCGCCGACTGGACCGTCGCCCTCACCGTCCCCGGCGCCGAAGAAGTGACCGTGACCAGCGGCGACGTCACCGCCAGCCAATCCGGCAGCAGTGTCACCTTCCGCCCGTCCGGCGCCAAGGTTCCCGCCTCCGGCTCCGTCTCGTTCAGTTTCACGCTGGCGTCCGCGCCCGCTGAGCTCCCCACCGGCTGCGCCCTCGACGGACAGCCCTGCTCCTGACCCGAGCCGGTCCGGTCTTGCTCAGCTGGTCGTGGGTGCTGTCTCGAGCGTTCTGAGGCCGCGCTCACGACCAGCTGGACAAGATCGATCACAGCGCATTCGCCACCTGCGAACGAACGCACCACCTAACCCTCCGTGGCCGGTCATGTGCCAATGGTGAAGCGCATGGTTATGGTTCGTTGAGGCCCACTCGCGGCGCGACGGCGTTGGCAGGAGGACGGATGACCGGTGACGGGCTGAGTCGTGGCGTGAGCGACATGTGGCGGTCGGTGGTGCTGTACCTTCCGTCGATCCTGGTGTTCCTCGTGATCCTGATCGCCGGCTACCTGCTGGCCCGGCTCGCGCGGACGATCACCACCAGGACCCTGCGGCGGGTCGGCTTCGACCGCGCCGTCCAACGCGGGCCGGCCGGGCGGCTCCTCCGGCCGGGTGCGCCCAGCGCCACCGACGTCTGCGCCCGCCTGGCGTTCTTCCTGGTGTTGCTGTTCGCGCTGCAACTGGCGTTCGGCGTGTTCGGGCCCAACCCGGCGAGCGAGCTGATCAACGCTTTGATCGCGTGGTTGCCGCGCGTGTTCGTCGGGATCGTCATCGTCGTGGTCGCCGCGGCCATCGCGGGGGCCGCCCACGACCTGATTCTGGCCGTCCTCGGTGGGCTGGGATATGCGAGGGTGCTGGCCAAATCGGTCGCCGCGGTGATCGTCACGCTCGGCGTGATCGCCGGACTGGATCAGGTCGGCATCGCCACCTCCGTCACCCGGCCACTGCTCGTGACGATCCTCGCCACCGTCGCCGGAGTGATCATCGTGGGTGTCGGCGGCGGGCTGATCCGGCCCATGCAGCAGCGGTGGGAAGGATGGCTCGACCGGGCGGCGGCCGAGTCGGCGACCATCCGGGACCAGGCCCGGGCCTATGCCGAGGAGCGAGCCCGCCGGGCGGCCGAGGAACCCCGCACGGCGGCATCCCCGCCCGCGGCGGGCGCGGGCGTCTCGTCTCCTGAGGCTACGGTCTCCGCTCCGGCGGAGCCGTCTTCCGCGGCCACGGTCTCGACCCCGGCGGACCCGGACGTCCTGTCGTTCCCCGGTGCGACGTCGCCGGCCGGGCCGTCGCGCGTACCCGATCGAGCTCCTGCCGTGACATCGGAATCGGCCGGGGCACCCGGACCGGCCGGTGGGCGGGGCGGGGGCGTCGCAGTGCCGGCGCAACCGGCCGAGGGGCGCCTCGACGGCCGGACCCCGGCGTGGACCCCCGGCACCGCGGGCGGAGGCGACGGGCGGGCGTGGGCGGCGGGAGCGGATTCCGGCCGTCCCGGCGGCGACGGCGCGTTCCCGGACGAGGCCGAGGAACTGGCCTGGGAGGCCCGGTGGGCCGAGGAGGAACGCCGGTCCCGGGAGCCGGACAGCGACGAGACGCAGGTGATCGTCGCCCCGCAGCCCGGTGGTGTGGGCGACGAGCGCACCACCGATCTGCACGCTTCGGACGGCGACGAGCCGACGACCGCCTTCCGTGCCACGGGGGAAAAGGACACGGTGTTCGTCTCCAGTGGCACCGCGGAGACCACGATCCTCACCCCGGGGATCCGCCCGAACCGGGCTCCGGCCACCCCCGCCGCCGACGAGCCGGAGACCACCGCGCTGGTCACCGCCGGCCCGTCCGCCGATGACACGACGGTGATCAGAAGCCCGGGTACGGAGGCGGGTCTGACCATCGTCGAGGAATCAGGCGAGGAGCGGACCCAGGTGGTACCGCTCCCGCCCGCGTCGGGCACGCCCGTCCCGGCCGCTGGTGATGGTTCGGCGAGTCCGGGCGGTGCCGACGATCCGGACCGGACCGTGGAGGGCGTCACACCCTCGACGGGCGACGGCGAGCCCTCCGCCCGTGGGCGCCCTGCCGGCCCGGGGCAGCCGGGTTCGGCCTGACGCCCGGCCGGGGCATGACGAGGGGCCGGCACCGGGTCTCCGGTGCCGGCCCTCGAAGCCGGGGTGTCAGCCGGCCGATTCATCCGGCCGTTCGATGGAGGGGAGCCGGTCGCCCGGAGTCCTCGGCTCAGCGCGGAGCGGGCAGGGCACGCGCCAGCATGCAGACCGCTAGGAGACGGCGCAGGACCCAGTCGTCCCCGGTCCAGTCGATGGCGCCTTCGGGGGCGGCCCAGCCGTGCTGGAAGGCGGCGTCGCGCACACCCTCGGCGTAGGCGGCGAGCAGGATCGCGGTGAGCGGGCGCTGGTCCGCGTCGAGGCTGTCCCGGACACCGGCGGCGTGCTGGTCGATCACCGACATCAGGCCGGGGTTCTCCTGGGCGGCGGCGAAGCCGGTGAGCCCGACTGCTGCGGTGAGTTCGGCGAGCGAAGCGTGGGCGGAGCGGTGGGCAGCGCGGGCGGCGGCGTTGCTGAACAGGCCATTCATGAGAAGAGACGTTAGGTAGCGCAGGGTGACTACTGGGTCGCTGTGCGTTGCAGGCGGGTTGAACTTGGATCCTGGGGGAACTTGCCAGGATCGTCGTAGAAGCGGCACGGGCGAAGTCTCCCCGGTGGGCGCTGCCCGCGAGACGGCCGGGTGGGAGGAAGGGGTGGAAACGGTGGCGACGGAGACGGTCAGCGGTCACGCGGCGCGCGACGGCGGCGGGTGCCGGCCGGACGGCGTGCCGGCGGAACCGGCGGCGACGTGGGCCGAAGACATGCCGGAGGAGCGGCTCGAACGGTCCGGTGACGGGAGCGGCCGGCGCGGCGACGGCCCGGACGAGCGGCACCGGCGGCCGGACGGTCTCGACGACCTGACCGTGGAGGCGCTGGGAAAGCTGAGTGAGGCGCTGGAGACGGTCGAGCGGGTCCGCGGCCACCTCTACTCGGCGCATCAGCTGACCGGCACCGCCGATTTCGCCCTCGACGAGGCCGTCTCGCTGTTCATGCAGGCGGGGCACACCGAGACGGCGGAGCGGATCCAGCGGGAGCTGATCGGCCGCAACGTCATCCCGGGGCACTGGACGTTCCAGATCGTCGAGGAGTTCGACGACGGGTACTACGCCGAGTTCCGCGAGGTGGAACGGGATGCCCGGGAGCGTTACGCCGACGGCCGGCGGCACCTCCACGAGGCCGAGCTCAAAGAGCGCCGGCGGACCCGTGGCCGGCCGGGGCACGAAGCCCGCCCTGACTACTCCGGGTAACTGGCGGTCTCGGGCTGGCGGCGCTGAGCGTCGTCGGCGATGATCACGGTGGCCACCAGGCCGGCCACCACGACGGCGAAGAACCAGGAAGCGTCATCGATCAGCTTCGCTGCGAGCGGCGCTTGGAACGCGGCGAGGAGAAAACCCAGCCAGGCGAAGCGACGTTGACGTTCGGAGAGGAAACCGGCAGATCGCACTCGGACAGTCTGGCTCGAAATGGGCGCATCGCCGTCACCCGTTCGGCCGATTATGCGTTGTCCGATGGTGCCCTCCGTCTTGCGTCGCCGTCACTCAATCATCGTGGTCGCCGGCCTGGCCGCGCTGGTAGCCGGGAGTTCGGTGGCCGTCCGCGAGGTGCCCGGCCCCCGGCCCGTGCCGGCGCCGCGGGCGGTGCCACCGCTCGGAAAGGTCCGGGTGGTGGCCGGCGCGCTGCACCGGCGCACGGCAGCGTTGCTCACTCTGGGTGACGCGGCAAGCCGGGTACGGGTCCGCTTCGGCGACCTCCCGGGTCTCCTCTACCGGATCAGCACCGCCCCGGACTCCGGTGTCGCCCCCGTCGTCACGCGCCGCGGCGGCCGGGTGACGGTCAAGCTGGAGAGGACCGGCCGGGACGGCCTGGACGAGGTCCGGATCGTGCTGAACCGTGACGTCCGATGGGACATCCGACTCCCCGCGGGCGCCGGCGAACAGCACCTCAACCTGCGGGACGGCCGGCTCGACCGGGTCTATCTGGGCTCCGCCGGGCTGACCGAGGTGTGGCTGCCGGAGCCGGACGGAACGGTCCCGGTGATCCTCGCCGGAGGGGCCGGCACGGCGGTCCTGTCAGCCGGCGGCGGTGCGCCGTTCCGGGTCCGGTTCGACGCGGGCGCCGGGTCGGTGAAGACGCCGTGGACCGCCAACAACGGCACCCCGGCCGGAACCGTCCTCCGGGAGCCGGGCTTCCGCCTGTCCCGCGACCGCTACGTCGTCCGGGCCGAGGGCGGTTTGGGGGCCCTGGTGCTGCGCCGCGACGAGATCCCGGCCCCGGAGCGGCGTCCCCGAAACGCACCGGGGCGGGGCGCTTCGAGGACGGGTGACCACTGATGCGGCCCGGTGGGCGCGGCGCCCGCGTGAGTGGGCAGTCGATCGCGGCTCTGTCGTACCGGAAATGGGGTTCAATGCGGTCCGGTCCGGCCTGTCGTGCTCGGGCGCTGATCGGGTGAGGCCGGCTCCTGGCCGGTGTCGTTGTCGCCGGGGTCGTTCTGGCCGTCGGTGTCCCAGGTGGCCATCGCCTGGTTGAGCTGGTCGAGCGGGAGCCGCTCCTCGTCGCGCCACACGCCGTCTTCTTCGCGGGAATCGGTCATCGAAAAGCCTCCGTGGAAACCCCCGGATTCATCCGTGGGGATGGCGTTAAGTCACACGGGTACCCCGGGCCGCCCGGATAAAACAGCCGCCCGGAAACGGCGAAACGGCCGCCCGGAGGCGGCCGTTCCGAGCGATGAGAGATCACATGCCGGGCCGATCGACCTGGCCGCGCCACGCGCCGGTCTCGATGCCGCCGCGGCTCTCGATGAACTCCTTGAAGCGGTGCATATCACCTTTGATCTTGCGGTCGATCATGCCGAGCTTGTCACCGGCGGTCTCGACGATGCCCTGCGGGTCGAAGTCCATCTGGACGGTGACCCGGGTGTGGGTGTCGTCGATCCGGTGGAAGGTGACCACACCGGCCTGCTTCTCACCGTCGGTGGCGTGCCAGGCGACACGCTCGTCGGGCAGTTGCTCGGTGATCTCGGCGTCGAACTCCCGCTTGATCCCGGCAATCTCGGTCTTCCAGTGGGTGTGGGTGTCGTCGAGCTGACGGATCTCGGTGACCCCCTCCATGAACCGGGGGAACTCCTCGAACTGAGTCCACTGGTTGTAGGCGGTACGCACCGGGACGTTGACGTCGACGAACTCGGTCACCGTGCTCACGCGGTTCTCCCTTCACTTGCTTCCCAAGCCTGTGCGGCGTTCTCGAAGATCTGCCCGTCGGGCAGGGTCGCCAGCCTCCGCATCACGTCGTCCGGGGCCTCGAGCGTGCGCGCCGACCGTTCCAGCGCGGCCCGGTCCCCGGGGAAGGCGGACAGGCCGATGTAGGTGCCGAAGCGGCTGAACGCCTCGCCCTGGGTGCTGCCGACCCCGTCGGGGACGCCACGGCCGTAGCCGGCGGGCGCGAACGTCACCTCGGGCTGGTCCTCACCGGCCGGTTCAGGTGTCTTCCATTCCTCTGCGCGCCCTCCGGCCGTCCCCTGGACGTTGCCCCGGGTCTCCTGGGCCATCCGCTCGTCGAGGAGGGCGCCGTGCTTCGTGTTTCCCCGTTCCATGATTCATGGGGTGCCCGGGGTGTCCGGGGCTAAACGCGGAGCCAGCGGGGTTTCCGGATCGCGGCCGCGGCCACCGGGCCCGGTTTGCGGCCGGCGCGGGCGGGTAGCGTCGGCTCGTGGAGACCGTGGACGCCATCGTCATCGGGGCCGGGCACAACGGACTGGTCGCCGCCAATCTGCTCGCCGACGCGGGCTGGTCGGTCCGGGTTCTGGAGGCGACCCCGCATCCGGGCGGCGCGGTCCGCTCCGGGCACGTGACCGCCCCCGGCTACCTGTCCGACCTGTTCAGCTCGTTCTATCCACTGGGGTACGCGTCGCCGGTGATGAAGGCGCTGGACCTGGACCTGCGCTGGACGCACGCGCCGGACGTGTTCACCCACCTGCTGCCGGACGGCCGGGCCGCTACGGTGAGCCGGGACCTGGAGCGGACGATGGCGTCGATGGAGGCGTTCGCGCCCGGCGACGGGGAGCGGTGGCGTACGGCGTACCGGGAGTGGCGGGGTGTCTCGGACCGGATGCTGGACGCGCTGTTCAGCCCGTTCCCGCCGGTACGGCACGGCCTCGGCCTGGCCCGGCAGTTGCGGGTGGGCGGCTCGCTGCGGCTGGCCCGCCGTCTGATCCTGTCGGTGCGGGAGCTGGCGTCCGAGCTGTTCGAGGGGGAGGGCGCGGCGCTGGCGCTGGCCGGCTGCGCCCTGCACACCGACCTGTCCCCGGAGGAGGCGGGCGGCGGCGTCTACGGCTGGCTGCTGGCGATGCTGGGTCAGCAGGTGGGCTGGCCGGTCCCGGTCGGCGGCGCCCAGGAGATCACCTCGGCGCTGATCCGGAGGCTGGACGGGGAGATCGTCTACCAGGCCCCGGTCACCCGGGTCCTGGTGGCTCGCGGCCGTGCCATGGGGGTGCGCACCGCGGACGGCCGGGACTGGCGGGCCCGCCGCGCGGTGATCGCCGACGTGCCCGCCCCGGCGCTGTTCCTGGACCTGGTCGGCGAGCGGTGGCTGCCGCCGCGGATGACCGAGGACCTGGCGCACTTCCGCTGGGACGGCGCCACCGTGAAGGTCGACTGGGCGGTCCGCTCGAAGATGCCGTGGAAGAATCCGGCGGCCGCCGGCTCCGGCACCGTGCACCTGGGCGCGGATCTGAACGGCATGACCCGGTACGCCGCCCGCCTCGCCTCCGACCAACTGCCGAAGCACCCGTTCCTGTTGCTGGGGCAGACCACGACCGCCGATCCGGCCCGGTCACCGGAGGGCACCGAGTCGGTGTGGGCGTATACCCATCTGCCGCACCGCGCCTCCTGGACGGCCGACGAGATCGCCGGGCACGTGGAGCGGATCGAGTCGGTGGTCGAGGAGCACGCGCCCGGTTTCCGGCGCGAGGTGGTGGGGCGCAACGTGTTCGGCCCGGCCGACCTGGAGCGGGAGAATCCGTCGCTGGTCGGCGGCGCGCTGGGCGGCGGCACGGCGGCCGCCTTCCAGCAGTTGTTCCTGCGGCCGATCCCGGGGCTGGGCCGCCCGGACACCCCGGTGGACCGGCTGTTTCTGGGCAGCGCGTCGGCGCACCCGGGCGGCGGCGTGCACGGGGCCCCGGGGGCGAACGCGGCCCGCGCCGCCCTGGCCCGCGACCGCCGGCTGACCGGCGGGCTGTACCGTGCCGCGATCGACGGCGCCCACCGGGTGATCTACGACTGATGTTCGGCCGGGCCGGCTGGTCTACGACTGATGTTCGGTCTGCCGTTCGGCGATGTCGGCGAGCCGGCGCAGCGTCTCCACGTTGCGCCGGTGCAGCAACAGGTCGTTGATCTTGTTGCGGACCCAGCGCAGCGGACCCTCGGTGAAGTCCTCCTCGATCACCACCCGGGTGGCGTCGCCGTCGACCGGGGAGAGCCGGATGTCGACCTCCGCCGCGCCGAACGGCCACAGCCCGGCGTTCAGCTTCAGCTCCTTGCCGGGCGTGCAGGCGAGCACCGTCGACGAGTCGTGCAGCGACAGCGGCCACGGACCGGCCTTGTGATGGAGCCTCGTGCCCGGCGCCGGCCAGGCCGGCTCCACGTCGCGGATGTGTACGGTCCCGACCACCCAGTCGCTGTAGCTCCAGCCGTCGGCGAGGACGGCGAAGACCCGGTCGGGTGGGGCCTGAACGGTTCGTGTCACGGTAGCCACGAAATCCGGATTACCCTGCTCGGGCGGCCTGTAACAGGTAGGCCATGTTTACCGTTCAGGCTCTAGGGCATTGGCTCCGCGTACCCCGATCCCAGCATCTGGAGGAGACCCCGTGCGCATTGCGATGATCTCCGAACAGGCCGGCCGGGCTGATGATCTGGCGGCCGCGCTGGCCGAGCTGGGCCATGACGTCCGTGTCTACACCCGTCGCGAGGACCCGGACGTCGCCGAGGTGGTCGTCACCCCGGCCGGCGTGCACGTGGTTCACGTGGTGGCCGGCCCGGTTCGGCCGATCCCCTCCGATCTGCTGCTGCCACACATGGGCGAGTTCGCACGGGTGCTCGGCGACCACTGGCGCCAGGGCTGGTCGCCGGACGTGGCGCACGCCCACTTCTGGACCAGCGGCCTGGCCGCCGTCACCGCCGCCAAACAGATCGGCGTCCCGGTCGTGCAGTCGTTCCACGAGCTCGGCGAACTCGACGACACCACGCACGGCCCGTCCCGGTCCGGCTACGAGCGGGCGCTCGGCCGGGCGGTGGACCGGGTGGTCGCACAAACCCAGGACGAGGTACGCGAACTGGTGCGCATCGGCGTGCCCCGGGCCCGCCTGACCGTGATCCCGGCCGGTGTGGACAGTGAGCGGTTCACCCCGGAGGGCCCGTCCGCCCCACGGGACCCGGAGCGCCCCCGCATCCTGTCGGTCGGCAAGCTGGTCGAGCGCAAGGGCTTCGGCGACGTCATCCAGGCGATGCGGTACGTGCCCGGCGCCGAGGTGGTGGTCGTCGGTGGCCCGCCGCCCGAGCGGCTCTCCACCGATCCGGCCGCCGGCGTGCTGCGGTCGATGGCCGAGCAGTTCAAGGTCGCCGACCGGTTCCGGCTGATCGGCGCGGTGTCGCAGCGGGAGCTGCCGAGCTGGTACCGGTCGGCGGACGTGCTGGTGGCGGCCCCCGGGGACGAACGGTCGGCGCTGGAGGCGATGGCGTGCGGACTGCCCGTCGTGGGCGCCGCGGTCGGCACCCTGACCGAGACGGTGGTCGACGGGCTGACCGGCGACCTGGTCCCGGACCGTGATCCGCGGGCGCTGGGCGGGGCGCTGCGCCGGCTGATCAACGACAAGGTGCGCCGGTTCACGTACGCGACCGCCGCCCTGGACCGCGCCCGCCAGGCGTACTCGTGGAAGCGGGTGGCCGCCCAGATCGGCTCCGTCTACTCCAGCCTGCGCCGCAGCAACGCCACGGTGTAGTCCGGCATCAACCGATCGGTGGACGGCAACGGCCGCCCGCTGTTCGATTCGAGCCCGGCGGCTGTCACGCGACGCTCTACGCATGGCAGTCATCGAGGTCGAGAACCTGGCGAAGAGGTACGGCGAGACCGTCGCCGTACGGGACGTGTCGTTCAGTGTCGAACCCGGCGAGATCTTCGGGATCCTGGGACCGAACGGCGCCGGAAAGACCACCACCGTCGAATGCATCTCCGGCCTGCGCACTCCCGGCTCGGGCCGGATCACCGTGCTCGGGCGCCCGGCCGGCGATCCGGAGCTGCGTGCCCGGATCGGGGTGCAGTTGCAGGAGAGCGAACTCCAGGACAAGATCACCGTCCGGGAGGCGCTGGAGCTGTACAGCACCTTCTACCCGAACCCGGCCGACTGGCGTGACCTGGCCGCCGACCTGGGGCTGACGGCCAAGCTCAAGACCCGGTTCGGCAAGCTCTCCGGCGGCCAGAAGCAGCGCCTGTCCATCGCTCTGGCCCTGCTCGGCAACCCGGAGATCGCCATCCTGGACGAGCTGACCACCGGCCTGGACCCGCAGGCCCGCCGCGACACCTGGGACCTGATCTCGGGAATCCGCGACCGTGGGGTCACGCTGCTGCTGGTCACCCACTTCATGGAGGAGGCCGAGCGCCTCTGCGACCGGGTCGTGGTGATCGACAAGGGCGCCGTGGTGGCCCTGGACACCCCGAGCGGTCTGATCGGCCGGGCCGGCGACGAGCAGCGGATCCGGTTCCGCCCGTCCCAGCCGTTCGCCGACGAGTTGCTCACCGGCCTGCCCGAGGTGCGCGAGATGCGCCGCCAGGGACAGCGGATCGAGATCATCGGCTCCGGCAACCTGCTGCACGCCGTCATCTCAGTGCTCGCCCGCGACGGCATCGTCGCCGCCGAGCTGATCCTCGAACAGGCCACCCTCGACGACGCCTTCGTCCACCTGACCGGCGGGGAGTGATCCACATGTCCGTCTTCACCAAACTGACCGTGTCCGAGTTCAAGCTGACTCTCCGCGACCCGCTCTACGCCTTCTTCACCCTGCTCCTCCCGGTCATGCTGCTGGCCATCCTGGGCAACGTCGACTCGATGCGGGAGGCGCCGCCGGAGCTCGGCGGGCTGCGGGTGATCGACCTGTACGCCGGGCTCGCGCTCAGCCTGTCCATCGCCATCATCGGTCTGCAGGGTATGCCGGGCGTCCTGGCCGGCTACCGGGAACGCGGCATTCTGCGACGGCTCGCCACCACCCCGGTACGCCCCGGCCTGCTGCTCGGCGCCCAGCTCATGATGAACCTGATCACCGTGCTGGTGACGACGCTGCTGGTCTACACGACCGCCATGCTCGGTTTCGGCGTGCCGTTCCCGGAGAGCCCGGCCACCTTCGTGCTGGCGGTGCTGCTCAGCTCCTCCGGCGCGTTCGCTCTCGGCCTGCTGCTGTCCGCCCTGGCGCCGTCCGGCAAGGCGGCCAACGCCATCGGCACCGTCCTGTTCTTCCCGATGATGTTCCTGGCCGGGCTGTGGGGGCCGCGCGAGCTGATGCCCGAGTGGGTGCGGCAGATCGGCGACTTCACGCCGCTGGCGGCGGGCCAGGACCTGATGAGCGACGCCCTGCTGGGACGGTCACCGTCGATGCTCTCGATTACCGTGCTTCTGGGATACCTGGTGGTGTGCGGCGCCGCCGCGATCAAGTTCTTCCGCTGGGAGTGACGATGACGGAGCCGAGGGAGCCGGGTTTCGACTGGGACAACTGGCGGCCCGTCCTGACCTACGGGACGCTGCTCAGCGCGCTGCTCGTGGTCCTGCTGTCCAGCAACGTCGAGGAGCTTCCCCGGCAGGACCTCCCCACCATCCTGGCCGTCACCGCGGCGGCGGCCCTCTGGACGGCGTGGTGGGTCGACCTGCACCCGGCCTGGGCGGGCCGCCGGCCACTCATGCTGGTCTTCCTCGCCGGCTGGCTGGCCATCGGCGTGCTGCTGGTCATGTGCAGTCCGCTCTTCGGCATCTACACCTGGACCGGCTACATCCTCGTCGGCTACGCGATCCCCGGCCTGTGGCAGCTGGCCGGGGTGCTCCCGGTCGCCGCCGTCAACGCGCTCTCCCAGGTCGGCGGCCCGGAAACCTACGCGGACGACGACGGGCCGGCCATCTACCTGGCGGTCCTGCTCGCCAACGCGCTGATCGCCGGGATCATGACGTACGTGGGCGTGCGGGACGAGCAGAACTCGCAGCGCCGGGAGAACCGCATCGACAGACTCGCCGAGGCCAACGCGAAACTCGCCGCCGCCCTCAAGGAGAACGCCGGGCTGCACGCCCAGCTGCTGGTCCAGGCGCACGAGGCCGGTGTCCTCAACGAACGGCAGCGGATGGCCGGCGAGATCCACGACGTGCTCGCCCAAGGGCTGACCGGCATCGTCACCCAACTGGAGGCGGCCGAGTCGCATCCCACCGAACGCGACCGGCACCTCACCGCGGCGAAACGTCTGGCCCGGGACAGCCTCACCGAGGCCCGCCGCTCCGTCCAGGCGCTGCGCCCGCAGCACCTGGACGCCGCCCGGCTGCCCGAGGCGCTCGACGAGGTGGTGCGGGCGTGGGCCGGCGTCCACGGCGTCCGCGCCGACCTGAAGGTCACCGGGACGGCCCGGCCGATGCTTCCCGAGATCGAGACGACCCTGTTGCGTACCGCCCAGGAGGCCCTGGCCAACGTGGCCAGGCATGCCGCCGCCGGCCGGGTCGGCCTCACCCTGTCCTACATGGGGGACGTGATCACCCTCGACGTCCGCGACGACGGCGCCGGCTTCGACCCGGAGGTGCCGCGCGAGGTCACCGAGGACGGCGGATTCGGCCTGCACGCCATGCGGGAACGCCTCGCCCGCATCGCCGGAACCCTCGAGGTGGAGTCGGAACCGGGCGGTGGCACCGCGATCTCCGCGTGTGTGCCCGCCATCGCGATCGGAGCAGCATGAGCG
>NZ_JBFAMR010000022.1:0-46798 GCF_040656595.1 Actinoplanes sp. NPDC049802 | reverse complement strand
GCGAGCTTGCGAGCGAATCAGTTGGCTCAGGTTTGGACTCATGGCGGCGCCGGAGCGCAGCGGAGGGGACGGCATGAGCGAGCTTGCGAGCGAATCAGTTGGCTCAGGTTTGGACTCATGGCGGCGCCGGAGCGCAGCGGAGGGGACGGCATGAGCGAGCTTGCGAGCGAATCATTCAGCTCAGTTGCCAGATCATGGCGGCGCCGGAGTGGAGCGGAGAGGACGACATGATCAAAGTGGTGATAGTGGACGACCACCCGGTGGTGCGGGACGGGCTGCGCGGCATGTTCGCCGGCGACGACCGGTTCACCGTCCTCGGTGAGGCCGGTGACGGCCGGGAGGCTCTCGCCGTCACCGAGGCCGTCACCCCCGACGTCGTGCTGATGGACCTGCGCATGCCGGTCATGGACGGCGTCACCACGATCCGCGAGCTCCGGACCCGCGGCTGCACCGCCCGCGTGCTGGTGCTCACCACCTACGACACCGACAGCGACGTGCTTCCCGCGATCAAGGCGGGCGCCACCGGCTACCTGCTCAAGGACACGCCCCGCGAAGAGCTGTTCCGGGCCGTGCTGGCGGCGCACCGCGGCGAGTCGGTGCTCTCCCCGGCGGTCGCCGGCCGCCTCATGGGCCGCCTCCGCACCCCCGCCAAGGAGCCGCTCAGCCACCGCGAACTGGAGGTGCTCGGCCTGATCGCCCGGGGCTGCACCAACCGGGAGACGGCCAGGCGCCTGTTCATCAGCGAGGCCACCGTCAAGACGCACCTGCTGCACGCCTACGCCAAGCTCGGCGTCCGCGACCGGGCCTCCGCGGTGGCCACGGCGATCGGTCAGGGCCTGATCCGCAGCGAATGAAACACCATTTTCGGTACGCGTGACACCGCCCCCGAAAGCACGACGGCCGTTCCGTCCGCTCCACGCGAGCGTCTGCCACACCGGGCCGTGACGCGACCCCCGGGCTGACGTGACCCCCGGGCTGACGTGACCCCCGGGCTGACGTGACCCCCGGGCTGACGCGACCCCCGGGCTGACGCGACCCCCCGGGCTGACGCGTCACCCGGCCTTGCGCGGCTCGCCCCGATACGTGCCGAAGGACCACAGGTTGCCCTCCGGATCCCGGGCCATGAAATCCCGCGAACCGTAGTCGGTGTCGGACGGCTTCCGCACGATCTCGGCGCCGGCCGCGACCGCACGCGCGTACAGCCCGTCGACGTCGTCGGTCACCGCGTACGCCCCGAACGTCCCCGGACTGAGTTTCCACGGATGGCTGGGATCGCCGCGGTCCGAGCCCAGCATCACGCCGCCACCGGGCGGCCAGCTCAGCTCGCAGTGGTCGACCCGGTCGCCCTCGCCGTAGACGGCGGTCTCCTCGAAACCGAACGCCTCCACCAGGAACCGGATCAGTGCCCGGGCGTCGTTCGCCCGCAGGATCGGCCACACCTGAGGGGCCGGTTCACGCATGTCAGTCATACCGCCCATCGTCGTCGCCCGGCCCCGCGTGCGCTTGGACGAAACCGAAGTCCTCGAACCCGCCGTCCAGTTCCGCGTGCGTTCGGACGAAACCGAAGTCCTCGAACCCGCCGTCCAGTTCCGCGCGCGCTTGGACGAAACCGAAGTCCTCGAACTCGTCGGCCAGCCAGCGGGACGGCGCACATCCGGCGAACGCCCGGAAGTCCCGCACCAGATGTGACTGGTCGGCGTACCCGTGCGCGGCCGCCACCTCGGCCAGCCGCACCCCCGGCCGGATCGCCCGCCGCGCCCGGTCGAAACGGGCCACCCGCGCCGCCTCCTTCGGCCGGATCCCCACCTCGGCCCGGAACCGGTCGGTCAGATGCCGTGGACTCCAGCCCACCTCGGCGGCCAGGCCGGCCACACTGACCGGCCCGGCCCCGAACAGGCGGCGAACCGCGTGCCGGGCCCACGACGGCCCGGTGTCCTCCCGCAGGAGCCCACCGAGCATGGCGTCCAGGACCGCGAACCGGGCCGGCCAGCCCGCGGCCGCACACAGCCGGTCCCGTACCTCCCCGACGAACCGGTCCCCGAGCACCGCTGTCGCATCCACGTCCACGTTGGCGAGCTCGGCGGCCGGCAACCCGAACAACGCCCGGCAGCCCAGCGGGCGAACCGCCACCTGCACCCCCGACTGCCGGCCGTCGTGGGTGATCAGCGCGGGCCCCAGATGCAGCCCGCCCACCAGCGACCGGTACCGCCCCGGCGCCTGCCGCGGATCCGGGTGCGCGGCCACCACCAGCGGATCGTCCAGCGTGAAGATCAACGTCAGGTACGGCGACGGCAGCCCCCGATGCCGGGCCGGGGCGACACCACACTGGCGATACCCGGCGTAGTGACCGATCCACGGGCGCAACACCGGAGCCGGGTGGGACCACGCGTACTCGTCCATGCACGCCAGTGTGCCCCCAACCGTACGGGTGCGAGGATCAGCGCATGGCGCGTGCGGTGGTGATCGGAGCCGGAATCGGTGGGCTGGCGGCGGGACTGGCACTGCGGCGGCGGGGCTGGGAGGTGACCGTCCTGGAACGGGCGCCGTCCCTCGAACCGGTCGGCGCCGGCCTGGCCGTCGCCCCGAACGCGCTGCGCGTCCTCGACGCCCTCGGCGCGGGCGAGCGGATCCGGAAACTGGCCGGTCTCCAGGGCGCCGCCGGCATCCAGCGCCCCGACGGCGGCTGGATCTCCCGCACCGACGCGTCGAAGGCGGCCGCCCGCTACGGCGAGCCGGTCATCGTGGTGCACCGGGCCGTGCTCGTGCAGATGCTGGCCGAGAGCCTCGCGCCCGGTGATGTGTGGATTTGGGGTCCGTTTCGCACCCGAATTCCACACGCTCGGGGGGTTTGGGTCGTTGGTGTAGCGGGTTCGGGCTGGGTGGGGCCGCCGCAGTTGGGTGTGTGGAGTTGGGGTTCGTTTCGCACCCGAATTCCACACGCTCAGGAAGCTCGGGTCGTTGGTGCCGGTTGGAACGCTGCGCGTGGGTGTGTGGAGCCGGGGTCTGATCCGTGGGCCGAGCCGAGTTGATCGTGTGCGGAGTTCGGCCGGCCGCCGGCGTCGTCTCATGGCCGCTGAGGCGGCGCCGGCGCCCGACCGGGCGGGTCAGCCGGCCAGGGTCTTGGCCAGATCGTCGCGGAAGGTGCGCTCGTTCTCGGTGACGGTCTCGCCACCGATGCCGAGCAGGCCGCCGCTGGAGGCCGCGCCCACCACCTCGTCGGCGATCTCCACGAGCCAGTGCCGGTACGTCTCGGCGTCGGCGGCGGACGCCTTCGCGGCCAGCAGCGCCGCCGCCTCGGCAGCCCGGGTCAGTACGTCGGCCGCGTAACCGGCCGGGTCGCGCGGCTCGATGACCGGCGCTTCCTCGCCGATCTCCGGGTCGCCGGCCTCGGCCACCGCGGCCGCGGCGACGGCGGCGACCAGCGGGCTGGCCGACCCGCGGCCGTCCGAGATGCGGTCCAGCCCGGCCGCGCTCTCCGCGCGGGTCTTACGGGCGCTGTCCGGGCTGGCGGCGCTCGCCGCGGTGAGCACCGACTGCGGCAGGCCGGTCAACAGCCCCCACTCGGAGTCGGTGAAGCCCAGTTCGGCGTAGAGCGGTCGGTCCGTCACGCGTTTTCCTTCCCATCAGGTGAGTCATCAGCATTCTTACCTACCCGCTCCGGCCCGCTGATCCACACGTGTCACGATCGTCGGCATGTCGCGCCGCGCTGTCTGTCTCGGACTGTTCGCCGTCTGGGCCGTCCACGACCTGGAGGAGGTGCTCACCGCGACCTGGTGGTCCGAGCGCACCGTCCCGCGCCTGCTCGCCGAAGGCTGGCCACCGGGGCTGGTGGAGAGCATCGGCTCCACCACCCCACGCTTCGCCCTGGCCGCCGCCCTGGTGGGAGTGGCGGTTCTGGCCGCCGCGGTTCAGGGTGCCCGAACCGACGGCGAGTCCCGGTTCTTCCGGGCCGCTCTCCTGGTCTTCGGCTGGCACGGCGCCGTCCACGCCGCGCAGGCGATCGCTCTGCGTGACTACGTTCCCGGCCTGGTGACGGCCGTCGTCCTGGTGATCCCGTACTCGATCTGGGCGTGGCGCCGCCTCCGCCCTGCCCCGGTTCCCGGCCGTGTCATCGCCGCTGTCGCGCTGGCCGCCATCGCCCTCACGGTGGCCGCCCAGGCCCTGGCCCGGATCCTCCTTACCTGACCAGCAGGGTCAGCCAGGGCTCGGGTCAGATCCCGGGCCGGGAGGCGCACCTGAACATCATCCATGTCAGGGCTGTTCGAGGGCGCTGGAAGCCGGACCAGGACACCCGCGCGGCGCCAGCCGCCCGGGTGGGACCGTGCGGCGCCAGCCGCCCGGTCAGGCTGCGGGACGGAGTGGCAGCGCGGCCGCGTGGAACAGACGGGACGGGGAGAATTCGATGGGACGGTCCGCCGCGTACGAAATCAGGGTTTTGCCTCGTAGACGATGTTGAACGGGGTTTCGGCGACGCGGCGGAACCGGGTGAAGCCGGCGTCCGTGGCCAGGCGGCGGATCGGCTCCTCGCCGGCCTGGGCGCCCAGGGAGTAGCCGCCGTCCTGGGAGAGGGCGCTCGGCACGCAGAGGAACGCCGAGAACGAGTAGTAGACGCGGCCGACCGGGTTGAGGTTGTCGGCGACGGTCGCGCCGGCGGCCGGTTCGACGATCATCCAGGCGCCGGACGGGGTGAGCTGGGAGTGGATGTGCCGGGCGGCGCCCAGCGGGTCGCCCATGTCGTGCAGCGCGTCGAACGTGGTGACCAGGTCGTACGGTCCGCCGCCGAACCCTTGGGCGCCCGACGCCTCGAAGGTGACCCGCCCGTCCAGGCCGGCGTCGGCGGCCCGTTTGCGGGCCTGTTCGACGGAGCCGTGGTGGTAGTCGGACCCGGTGAAGACCGAGTTCGGGTACGCCTGGGCCATCAGCACCGTCGACGCCCCGTGCCCGCAGCCGACGTCGGCGACCCGGATGCCCGCGCGCAGCCGGTCGGAGATCCCGTCCAGGGCCGGCAGCCATTCGGCGATCAGGTGGGCGCTGTAGCCGGGCCGGAAGAACCGCTCGCAGCCGGTGAACACGTCGTCGTCGTGCTGGTGCCAGCCGAGGCCGTCGCCGGTGCGGAACGCCGCCGTGATCCGCGGTTCCGCCTTGAGCGCGCCGAGCGCCAGCTGGAACGCGCCGGGCGCGAAGATCGGACCGTCCGGGTCGGTGAGCGCGAACGCCTGCTCGGGGGTGAGCGAGTAGCGCCCGCTCGCCGGGTCGAACTCGACGTAGCCTCCGGCCGCCTGGCCGCGCAGCCACTCCTCGACGTAGCGGGGGGCGGTGCCGGTCCGTTCGGCGAGTTCCTCGGGCAGGGCCGCGCCGGTGGCGAGGGCCCGGTACAGGCCGAGCCGGTCACCGACGACGACGCCACCGGCGGCCATCGTGGCGCCCAGGTCACCGACGAACTTGTGTACGAACTCCATCAGTTTCGCTTCGTTGACTGTCATGCCTCTGTTCTAGAGAAGACCGGGGCCGCGGGAATCCGTGTCGGCTACCTAGCTCGGCGGGGGTGGATACCTAGACCGGCACCTAGACTCCGCCGCATGGGGCGGGCCCTGCTGGAGAGGGATCACGAACTGAGCGAGCTGGGTGTGGTGGCCCGGCGGGCGCTGGACGGGCACGGTTCGGTCGTCCTGATCACCGGCGAGGCGGGGATCGGCAAGTCGAGTCTGGTCGACGCGATCCGTTCGGTGTTGCCGGCGGAGGGTCGCCTGCTCGTCGGCTACTGCGACGACCTGGCCACCCCACGGGTGCTGGGCCCGCTGCGTGACCTGGTCGGCAAGGTCGGGTCGCGGTTGACCGAGGCGCTGTCGTCGGGTGACCGTTCCCGGGTGTTCGAGGCGTTCCGCAGCGAGCTGGACTGGCCGGGCCATCCGACCGTGCTGGTCGTCGAGGACCTGCACTGGGCGGACGAGGCGACGCTGGACGTGCTGCGGTTCCTGGTGCGGCGGATCGCGGCCCTGCCGGTGGCGCTGGTCGCGACCTACCGGGACGACGAGATCGGCGCCGGCCATCCGTTGCACGGCCTGCTCGGGCTGGCCGCGAACACGCCGATGCGCCGCCTGCCGCTGGCCCGGCTGTCCGCCGGAGCGGTGCACCGGCTGGTCGGCGACCGGGGGCTCGACCCGGGTGAGGTCTTCGCGGTCACCTCCGGCAACCCGTTCTTCGTCACCGAGGTTCTCGGCACCGGCGACACCGACGGTGTCCCGGCGACGGTCACCGAGGCGGTGTACGCCCGGCTCCAGTCCCTGGAACAGCCCTGCCGGGACGCCCTGGCTCAACTCGCGGTGGTGCCGTCGGCGGTGGAGTCGTGGCTGGTGGAAGCCGTGGTGCCGGGCGGTCTGGAGGCGCTGGGCGCGGCCGAGCAGCGGGGCATGCTGGCGGTCACGCCGTCGCGGGTGGCGTTCCGGCACGAGCTGATGCGCCGCGCGGTGGCCGCGTCGCTGCCGGCGTCCCGGCGGATCGCCGCCAACCGGGCGGTGCTGGCCGCGCTGCTGGACCGGGGCGGCGCCGACCTGTCCCGGCTGGTGCATCACGCCGCCGAGGCGGGCGCCGACGACCTGATCGTCCGGTACGCCCCGGCCGCGGCCGCCGAGGCCGCCTCCGCCGGTTCGCACCGGGAGGCGGCCGCCCACTACCGGCTGGTCCTCGAACACAAGGCGGCGTTCCCGCCGGATTCCCGGGCCGGGCTGCTGGAGGCGTACGCCGAGGAGTGCTACACCCTGGGCCTGGCCGAGCCGGCGGTCACCTCCCAGCGCGAGGCGGTGGCGTTGCGCCGCGACCGGCACGACCCGGTGGCGCTGGGTCTCGCGTTGCGCCGCCTCTCCCGGGTCTGCTGGTACGCGGGCGACCGCCCGGCCGCCGAGACGGCCGCCACCGAGGCCGTCGAGGTGCTGGAGCGGGCCGGCGACGACGCGGCGCTGGCGTTCGGGTTGAGCAACCAGTCGCAGTTGCACGCGCTGGGCGGGCAGACCGGGTCGGCGGTCGCGGCGGGGGAGCGGGCGATCGTGCTGGCCCGGGCCACCGGGTCGGCCGGGGTGCTGGCGCACGCGCTGAACAACGTCGGCTACGCCCTCTGGGACCGTGGTGATCCGCGCGGCCACCGGCTGCTGGCGGAGAGCCTGGCGGTGGCGCTCGCCGCCCGGGAGGACGATCACGCCTGCCGGGCGTACGCGAACCTGGCCTGGCATCTGATGGACGACCTGCGGCTGCGGGAGGCGTGCGAGCTGCTGGACGAAGGGATGGCGTTCGCCGAGCGCAACGAGGTGCTCGGCTTCCTGCGCTATCTGCACATCACACGCTCGATGGCGTTGCTGCGGCTGAGCGAATGGGACGAGGCGGACCGGCACGCCCGCTGGGCGGAGGGCGCCCCGCTGATCATGCGAAGCCCCGCCCTGGTGGTACGGGGCCTGGTGCGGGTGCGGCGGGGCCGGCCGGGCGGCGAGGCCCCGATCGAGGAGGCGTGGGCGGTGGCCCGCGGCATCGGCGAGGCGCAGCGGGTCGGCCCGGCGGGCGCGGCGATGGCCGAGGTGGCCTGGCTGCGCGGGGACCGGGCCGCCGCCGGCCGGCTGGTACCGGTCTATCTGCGGACGCTGGACCGGGAGGGCGGCCGCCGGCTGGGCGCGTTCGGCTACTGGCTGCGGCGGCTCGGCGCGGACGTCCCGGTTCCCCGTCCGTACGCGTCACTCGTCGACGGCGACCCACGCGAGGCGGCCCGGACCTGGGCGGAGGCCGGCTGCCGCTACGACCAGGCGCTCGCCCTGAGCCACAGCGACGACGCGGACGATCTGCTGGCGGCGGTCCGGATCCTCGACTCCCTGGACGCCGAACCGCTGGCCCGCCGGATCCGTTTCCGGCTGCGTGAGCTGGGCTTCTCCCGGATCCCGCGTGGTCCACGGCCGGCCACCCGGGACCATCCGGCGGGGCTGACCGGCCGCCAGTCGGAGGTGCTGCGCCTGCTCGCCGAGGGTCTGAGCAACCCGGAGATCGCCGCCCGGCTGGTGCTGTCGGTGCGTACCGTCGACGCCCACGTGGCCGCCGTCATGGCGAAGCTGACCGCCCGCTCCCGGCGGGAGGCCGTCTCCCGGGCCCGGGCGATCGGCCTGCTGGAAGAATGATCGCGTGCTAGAGGTGGTGGACGGGGTCTTCGAGCTCCGCCTGGGATATGTCAACGTGCACGTGGTCGTCACCGACGACGGTGTGGTGCTGGTCGACACCGGACTGCCGGGCCGGTCGCCGCTGATCGAACGCGGGCTGAAAAACATCCGGCGGTCGCTCGGCGAAGTGACCGCGATCCTGGTCACCCACCACCATCCCGACCACGTCGGCAGCCTCGCGGAGCTGCGGAGACGAACCGGCGCCCGGGTGATCGCGCACGCCGCCGACGCACCGTGGATCACCGGCCACGTCCCGCCCGCGCAGCCGGTGGGGTGGCGGGCGAAACTGGTCGGCCGGCTGATCGGCACGGTCGAGCCCACGAAGATCGACCAGTTGATCACCGCGGACGGCTCGGAACCGCTGCCCGGTTTCACCGCCCTGCACACCCCCGGCCACACCCGGGGTCACGTCTCCTACCTGCTGGACCGCTCGGGCGGCATCCTCTTCGCCGGGGACGCCGCCGCAAGCCGCAAGGGCCGGGTCACCGGCCCGCCCCGGGTGGTCACCGCCGACCCGGAGCGGGCGGACCGGAGTTTGGCCCGCTTCGCCGAGCTGGAGTTCAACCACGCGGTCTTCGGCCACGGCCGGGCCGTCTCGGGCCTGGCCGTGGAAGCCTTCCGCAAGGCCGTCTCCGGCTGACCGGATCTTCGGTCCCCTTCGATGGGGCGCCGGCGGCCACCAGCTGATCGTCCACGACTCCACCGCCCGGCCGGCCGCGCCCGGGTCACCGCAGCCGGGGCTGGAAGGCCTCCAAATCGCCGGAATCCATGCCACTCTCCTTCAGAAGCGCCTCCGCCTCGTCCCGCCGGCCCTGCGCCACCAGGCTTCTGCCGAGCAGAAGGACAGCCGACGGCGGCCGGCGACCCGAGCCGAACATCGCCCGCACCACCTCCTCCGCCTCGGCGGGCCGGTGCAGGGACAGCAACAGGACGGCCTCCGGCCAGCGCAGCTCCGGATGCCGCTGCGCCCGCTCCAGGGCCAGGTCCGGGCGCCCGGCGTTCCACGCGATCTCGCAGAGCGAGAGCTGAATGTCGGTGGCCCGCCTGCCCTTGTACGGCGGCGGCAGCTCATCGATCCGGGCGAGCACCTCGACCCAGTCCGCCGGTGGGGTCTCGCATTTCAACATCGCGTCCACCAGCGCTTTCGCCTCCTTGGCGGTGCCGCGGCTGGTGCGGAGCAGCGCGGCGGCCTCCAGCAGGTAGGCGGCCGCGGTATCGCCGTGCGACGCGTCGGCGGCCTCCCGCAGCAGGGCCGCCCGGTTCGGAAGGCCCTTCGGCAGCTCCGGCAGGGCGAGCAACTCGGTCAGCAGCAGGTGCGTGGTCTCCCGGTGGCGGCCGTCACGCCGGTACAGCTCGGCCAACAGGTAGCGGCAGCGTGCCGCCTCCATGGTGAGCCCGGCCAGGTCGAGGCTGCGGCGTGCCTCCTCGGCGGTCTCCGTGGCGTCGGCCATCCTTCCGGCGTTGCGCAGCAGATAGGCCAGCTCGAGCCGGGCGCACGCCGCCCCCGCGGCATCCCCGGCCACGGTCGACTCGGCCACCCTGCCCACCAGCGTGGCGACCTCGCCGGCGACCGGATCGTCCACGATCCGCCGCCCGGCCAGAAGGGTGAGTGGCAGCTCCGCCACGATCGGCTCGGCGACGAGGCGTGCCTCGATCCGCTCGCTCTGGTACGTGTTGCGGTTGCGCGCGTCGAACCGGGCCGCCTCCGCCCGGGCCAGCGCGGCCAGCTCGGCCCGCGTCTCGGCGACCGTGCTGTCCCAGCGGCGATCGCCGTTGTCGCTGCGCCGTCCCAGCGTCTCGCCGCCCCGGCCCGCCTCGACGAGCCTGCGCAGCAGCAGCGCGGAAGCCGTTGCGAACTCCATCGCCGCCGCCGGCGAGGCCGGCCGGTCCAGCCACGGCAGGTGCTGCTCGACGATGCGCAGCCCGTGTGTGGCGTTGCCGGTCAGCGCGCAGAATTCCACGTGCAGCGCGATCAGCTCCAGGTCGTCACGCTGACTGCGAACCCGCGCATACGCCGTACGGTGTGCCTCCACCGCCTCGGCGTGACGGCCGGTGTGCAGATAGGACAGCAGCAGGTGGCTGAGGATCTGGTGCGGTTGCTCGATGCACCCGCCGCGGACGAACGGTGCACCCACCTCCACGGCCTCCTCGTGCCGCCCGACGGCCGCGAGGTACTGAACCTGGGTGGTCGGCACGCAGGCCTGGCAGTCGGACAGCCCGTCGCGTGGAGCGGTGAGCATGTCGTCGTAGCGCCGAGCCGCCTCCTCGAAGTCGCCCAGGTGTATCGCCATCTTCACCCGGTGCTGGTGGACGGCGTGCAGGCTGTGGCCGCCGGCCCGGTAGCGCCGCTCCATGTCGTCGAGCAACCCGGCCACCTGGTCCAGTGTCATCCCGTGGAACTGGGACAGCTCCCAGACGATCCACTTGTACGCCCACAGCAGCGCGTGCTCGTCGCCGGGCCGCGTCACCTCGGGATGCCGGTCGAACGTGGACAGACACCACGAGAAGGCCATGAAGGCCCGGGCGTACTCCCCCGAGTTGTGCAGCAGCGACTGCGCGTCCATCCGGGCCCGGAACGCGAACGCGATCTCCCCGGCCGTGTCGGCGTGCCGGAACGCGCAGCCCGTCGCCGAGCGTCGCGCGCACCTGCTCCAGCAGGCTGTCGTCGTAGAGCGCCTCCCGGCTCGCGGTCGGCCGCAACTCGGAGGTGTCGACCACACAGCGGACGAAGAACGCCCACGGTGGCAGCAGTCCCTCGACTCCCTCGGACAGCAGCATCTGCTTCGGATAGACCCGGTGGGCCACCCGCACCGCCGGGTTCGCCGGCGCCGGCAGCACGAACGCGACGCCGCGCACCCCACCCTCCGGCGCCGAGAGTTCGACGACGTCGAAGGGCGAGAAGCCGAAGACCTCCTGAGCGTACGACGAGAGCCGTGCCCACCTGGCCGCCGACGACTCGCCCGGCGCCCGCTCCCACGGTGGCGTGCCGGCCGTCACCAGCGTCTCGCCGACCCGCACCGCGATCGGCAGCATCGAGCCGTAGAGCCCGGCCGGGTCCGGATGGAGGTCGTCCCGAACGGATGGTGCCGGACCGTGCGCCGCCGGCGCCGGTCACCCGTCCAGGTTGACGAACTCGGGGTGATCGAGAAGGAACGACGCGACCCGCTCCTCGGTCACCGCCTCGAAGAAGTCGTCGACCTCGGGGTAGAACTGCTCGCCCTGGTAACCGCCGTTGTAGAGGCCCTTGCCCGGCAGCTTGACGGTGACCATGTCGTCGATGTTGACGGCCTGCAGCTCGGTCGCCCAGTCCAGGATGGAGTGCTCGCCGCCGGAGAAGGTCAGCGAGTCGCCGGCCGCCTCCAGGACCCCGAGCAGTTTCGTCGGGTTGGTGACGACGTCCCGGCTCATCGCCTGCTTGGCCATCGCCTTGATGAACTGCTGCTGGTGGCGTTGCCGGTCGTAGTCGGTCATGCCGTCGCCGTAGCGCTGCCGCACGTAGTCGAGCGCCTCCCACGCTTTCAGGCGTACCGGCTCGTCGCTCTTCTTGTAGACCTTCTGCACCCCGGTGTACGGCCGGGAGCAGTTGTGGTGGCCCTGGCAGGCGGGGGTCCGGTCACGTGGGCTGCCGTCCGGTTTGAGGTGCTCGGACTTGACGTCCATGTCGATGACCATCTCCACACCGCCCATCGCTTCGACGATCTTCTTGAAGCCGCCGAAGTTGACGATGGCGCCGGCGTCGAACTTCTTGATCCCGGTACGGTTGCTGACCGTCTTGGCGAGCAGCTGGAAGCCCTGCGCCGGGCTGAACTCGCCGTTCTTGAGGCGGCTGCCGTACGCCATCGCGGCATTGATCTTGGTGGTGTCCGCCCCGGTGCCGGACGCCTTGAAGGCGGGGATGTCCACGACCAGGTCCCGGGGCATGGAGAACAGGTAGGCGCTGTGCCGGTCCGCCGGGATGTGCGCCACCACGATCGAGTCGGCCAGCGGCGCGGTCTCGTCGTCCCGTGGGTCGATCCCGACGAGCAGCAGGTTCACCGCCCCGTCGATGTTCGCGTCGAGGTCCTTCGGCGGGACCGCCTCGGCCGGGGTCTCGAAATCCTTGAGCAGGCTCTTGTCGGTGACCTTGTTCTCGTACCGGGACAACAGCGCCTGTCCCGCGACCAGCCCTCCACCGCTGGGCACCAGCAGGAGGACACCCGCGACCACAGTGATCCGCGCCCACAACGGCGCACGGCGTTTACCGGACTTGCCCACCAGTGCCGACCTCCCCCGTCGCGGTGACCCGCGCATGATTGCACGCGCACGCAACCACCGTCCCTGGAGATCGAGAGCGCTCCCACCAGAATTACCCGGCGTCCGGCTTCCGCACCCGGTCACGCCCGAACTCCCAATCCGGGCCTATGCCACCAGCACCCGCGAACCGGGCCGCCCTCTCTTTCGAAAGACGCGGGCTATGCGGCGGCCAGGAGGCCGGCGCAGGCCGCATGAACCCCGGCACTCGCGTAGATCACCACCAGTTCTGCCTCAACGAGAAGTGGGAGACGGTCCGTGACGGCCGAGGACGCGCGGTCGGCCACCGCGTCACCTACGAGCTGCCACTGCGTGATGGGCGGATCCTGCGTACCCGGATCTCGCGGCCGGTCAACAAGGACACCTACGGCGCCCGCCTGTGGAAGACCATCCTGGCCGACCAACTCGAGGTGACGGAGGCCGAGTTCTGGGCTTGCGTCAAGGACAAGCAGCCTCCCGACCGGGGATGGGAAGAGGCCGAGATCCCGGCGAAGGCGCTGCCGGCGAGTCTGGTCTACCAGCTCATCCACGAGGTCGGGTTGGCTGAGTCCGAGGTGGCGGCGATGACGCTGGAGGATGCGATGGCCGCAATGGTCGGACACTGAGCAAAACCGCATCCCGGAGGCGACGGCTCCGTTCGAGCCGAAACGGGGGTGTAGTCGACGAAGCCCGCCTTGGCCAGAAGCTTGATGTGCGCTGTGAGGGACTTGTGGTCCTTCCATCCGCAGGCTTAATGAGTTTCGGCCTGGAGACCCGCGCGGCGCCCTGTCTTGCCGTTCGAGCATGTCGCCAGCGTCAAGCGCCGGGAGCCGGAGTTTCCGGTTCAGTCCGTTCTCGGCAGCGGGCGAACGGACGGCACGCTCGAAGCTGAACCGGGATCCACCCAAGGCCAGCGATCACCGGTAGGGCTTTGTCGCCGACTCTCGTGATCGTCGCTGAGTGGTGTGCCGCCATCGCGGCGCCGATGTCGGGTAGCGGACTGGAGATGGCGTGCCGCCACGGCGAACCGAGGCATCGATGTCGGCGTACGTTCCGGTAGAGGCAGGATTCGTGCGTGACGGGGAGGACATCGATGCATCCGGGGCAGCTGGGGGTGGATGTGGTGGCCCTGCGTGTCATGGGCGCGGATGTCACTGGTGCGGCGGCAACGTTGCGGGGTGCGGTGCGGGCGACCGGCTCGGGCCTTGCGCCTGCCGTTCAGCCCGGTTGTTCGGCGGGCGCGGCGGCGCAGGCGGCGGAGAAAGCCTGGGTGGCGGACCTGGAGCGGCTGACTGCCCGGTTGGATCAGCTCGGCCGGCGGATGAGCGAGGCGGCGGACACCTACCGGGCTACCGACCAGGCCGGTGCGGACGAGTTGCGGCGTAGCGGGCCGCCGGGGGTGCTCTGATGAGCGAGATGACATTGGAGCAGCTGTTGTCGTTCGACGCTGGGCCGTGGCATGGGGCGGCGGACGAGTGGCAGCGGCTCGCGAAGGGTGTCGACGACGCCACCGAACAGCTGATCGTGGGCACACGGGATCTCGGTCATGTTTGGACGAGCGGTGCGGGGTCGAGTGCGGCTGCTGAGGAGTCGGCTACGTTGCGTAATGCGGTGGACAACACCTGCAGCCGGGCGAGGTGGGTCCAAAATGTGATGGATCAGCATGCGTATGCGATGACCGCGCTGCGGCAGCAGGCCGAGAACATCCTCGCCTCCGCCCGGACGGCCGGTTACAGCGTGGATACGGCGGCCATGACGGTCACCGCGCCCGCCTCGGCGTACATGGGTGGCAACCTGGACAGGACCGGCCGGGAGACGGGCGCACTGCTCAACGATCTGCGATCGGTCGTGGAGTACGCCCGGGCGCAGGACGACGCGACGGCCGGCAGCATCAACGAGAGTGTTCCGTCGGGGCAGACCGGGTTCGGGGCCGCGTCGCCCGGCACGATCGCGAGGGCTGAGGAACTAGCCCGCAAACTGAAGGATCCGACCTACCAGCCGACCTTTGCCGAACTGGACGAGTTGCGGGACCTGATCAAGCTGTACGGCCGGGATCCGGCTCTCGCCTACACCGTCCTGAACTCCCTCGGCCCGAAGGGGTTGCTGGAGCTCAGCGGCACGCTGGCGACCTACCAGCTCGACTATCCCGGTAAGGGCACCGATGACGCACTGTTCAGCCGCGACACCGCCGACATCGTGCGGGATCTGCAGAACGGTCTCGGGGTGATGCTGGCGACCGCGACCGAGCCGTCCGGTATAACGGGCGGGTTGCGCGGCGAGGACTACGTGCGCGGCGAGCACGAGTTGTCCAGCCAGTGGGTGTCCGATCTGATGGCCGCCGGGCGCAGCCGGATGGACATCGGCGATCCCTTCAGCCCGATGCGATACGTCGAGGACGTCTACGGCTACCAACTGCTCTCGCCGCTCCTGCGCAACGGCGGTCTGGACCCCGGGTTCGTGGCCACCGTCGGCGGCGACATCGTCGACTTCGAGATCGAGCAGGGCCAGGGGAGCGCCCTGTGGAACGGCGGGCGCGGTGAGAACGTCCGCCTGGACTGGACCCAGGGACACGACGAGAACGGCGTGCCGGCTGGCTACGACCCGGTGAATGCCCTGATGGACGGGCTGTCACGCAACGGTGAAGGCGCCCGCGACCTGTTCACCGGCGTCACCGAGTCCTCGACCGACCCGCGAGCTCCGGACGGCGGCCGCCTGCCCCGCCTCGGCTACCTGCTCACCGACCGGGACTGGCAGGCGGACGTGCCCAGCGGGCCCGGCTGGACGGCCGAGGTGATGCAACACGGTGACGACTACCGCAAGAGCAGCCTCCACGATCTCGGCACTGCGCTCGAACGCGGCACCCTCGATCATCCCGGCCCGGCCGCCCGGCACCTGGTCGAGGCGATCGTCTACGAGAGCTCCATCGACGAGAAGGTCACCGCCGCTGCGGCCACCGACGCGGCGGCGCACGCGAACAAGCAGCAGTCCAACGAGTTCATGAAGACCGACGTGATCCCGCCGGAGATGCGTGACTCGATGGCCCGGATCATGTCGGGCTACATCGCCGACGTGAACGGCAACATCGCCGACGCCGACTACGGCACACCCGAGTCCATCGACGTCGACCGCCAGCAGTTGGTGCGGTTCCTGGCCGACATCGGCAAGGACGAGGCCGCGCACGACATCGTCGCCCGCGCCGAGGCCGGCTACGGGGCGGCCGCCTACGACAACGTCCTCTCCGGCAGGCAGAACCCGGAGGCCGACGTGCGCGCCAACCTGGACGCGATGAAGGTCATCTCGCAGAACTACGGCGGCGTCATGGGCGCGCTCGACATGGGTGCAATCGAGGCGGACATCGAGACTAGCGCCCAACTCGACGAGAAGACTAACACCAGCATCGAAACCCGGTACAAGGTCATCGGTCCCCTGGTTGAGGGAGCAGTAGGCGCGGCGACCTCGCGGGTTCCCGGCGCCAGTGACCTGATCAACGGATACGTCGGCGAGGCGTTGGAAGGGCTTGAGGAGTGGGAGAAGTCCGACAGCAGTGGCCAAGCCCGCTACCAGGTCGGCGAAGTACTCGGTGCGGGTCGTAGCTCCGCGGTTCTCCTCGCTGAAGGCGCGTTCTACGAGAGCGGCAAGCTTCAAGAACTTCCACCCATCCTCAGGGACGACAACGGTGGCCTCAAGCCGATGGACGAGTGGACCGGTGACGAGGTCCGGGCGTGGCAGAACTACAAGGGTGCGCGTGGCCTGGACACGGTAGGCACCGCCGCCACCGATGCTGGCAATGCATACCAACTCGGCTACGAGTGGGCAAAATCCACGCTGACTCCAGACGTGCCGAAGGGCGGTGGATCCAAGTGAGACTGCGGATTGCGGCGGCCGTCGCCGTTGCATTCGGTCTGGTGACAGCAGGTTGCACCGATACCAATGATCCCGGGACTGAAGGTCCATTGGTCTCCGGTTCACCGAGCATCGGTGTCTCGTCGATGACGTTTGACGAGGCCTACCACCAGGTGCCGGTTGACGGTGTGGGCGATCTGAAGATCAACTGGGACGTTCCGTCGGAGGCCGATGTCGACGATGTCCTCGCGGCCAGGCGAGCACTCACGCATGTCTACTGGGGATCTCAGGCGACCGACTGGACTCCGATAACGGCAACCGCGCGATTCCTTTTCACCGAGGAGTACTACCAGCGGGTCCTCGCAGGTCTGGGGACCTCTGGAGCTGGCGATCCGATGATCGGCCCGATCTGGGTCAAGTTCATGGGCGTTGAGAACCTTGGCCTCGACCAGACCAGAGTGACGTTCTGTACCGATATCGGCTGGTGGCACGAGGCCAGCGACAGCACACCGCAAGTCCGCGAAGACCGGGCAAACCTGGAATCGTTCGTTATGAGGAACGTCCCGACCGGCGACGGTGAACAGCATTGGCTCGCCGACCAGCACTGGAATCCCGACGCTGACCGGAGAGCGAAGTATGGAGCTGAGTGCACGGAGTGGGCCCAGCACAAGCCCTGACGAGTCACCGAAACGGGAAGAGTGTAAGGGGCCTGCTCGAGTCCCTCCGGCTCTCTGGTGTCCGGAGTCGGGCTGCGAGCGGCTCATCGCGCACCTGGTGGCTTGCCAGCGCAGCGATGAACGTGACGACGAGCTTGGATGGCTGAGAGGGTGATTGACCAAATCTCGCCCGCTTTTGTCCGCCTGATCGCTCCTGTTATGTCTCAGTTTCCGGGTTTCGAAAGCGTCTTGACTGGTGTCAACAACGCGTTCGCGATGACGACCGGCACTGACAACGTCTTGTAGCCGACGTCGTCGAAGAGCACCATCATGCGGTCCTCCTCGTAGTTCATCACCATGCCCACGCCCCACTCGTCGTGGCGGACCTGGCTGTGGACCGGGAACGGGCCCTGGAGTTCGGCGGCGGCGATCTCGTGGGCGGTGCCGTCGGCGCAGTTGTCGCAGTGGCCGCACGGTCTGTGGAGTTCCTCGCCGAAGTAGGCGAGCAGCGTCTCGGTACGGCACTGCCGGGACTGGGCGAAGGCCCGCATCATGTCGGTGCGGGACTTCACGACCGCCTGCTGTCGCTCGTACTCGGTCAGTGCGGCCTCGGCGGCCGCGGCCGGGAGTGGCGCGCGGGCCGGGACCGTCAGTTTGTGGCCGGCGCCGGCTCGCATCGCCCCGGCCTGTTCCAGCAGGTTGAGGTACTGGGCGAGCTTGCGTGGCCCGAGGCCGGTGGTCTTCTGCAGCGCGGTCTTGGTGACCGGTCCTTTGTGCAGTTCGCCGGCGAGTTCGCGCAGTTCGTCGCCGTCGGGGGAGCCGCCCTGGAAGAACCGCTGGATGGCCTCGTCCTCGGAGCGCCAGAGCAGCAGCGCACGGGCCGGCTCGCCGTCGCGGCCGGCGCGGCCGATCTCCTGGAAGTAGCTGTCGGGGGAGTCGGGCAGGGCGACGTGCGCCACCCAGCGGATGTTGGGTTTGTCGATGCCCATGCCGAACGCCGACGTCGCCACCATGATGTCGATCTTGTCGTCGGTGAAGTCGGTGTGCCGCTGTTCGCGCAGGCCGGCGGCCATCCCGCCGTGGTAGAAGGCGGCCGGGTAGCCGGCCGTGGTGAGCCGTTCGGCGAGTTCCTCGGCGGCCCGCCGGGTGGCGACGTAGATGATGCCGGGCCGCTGCTGTTCGTCCAGCAGGGTGGTGAGGCGCCGCCACCGGTACGCGTCGTCGGGGCAGTAGGCGACCTCGAGGAACAGGTTGCGGCGGTCCAGCCCGGACACGTGGATCTCGGGCTTGTGCAGGCGCAGCCGGGCGATGATGTCCTCGCGGACCGGCGGCGACGCGGTGGCGGTGAGGGCCAGAATCGGCGGCCGGCCGATCTGCTTGATCATCTCGCCGAGGGCGAGGTAGTCGGGCCGGAAGTCGTGGCCCCACGCGGAGATGCAGTGCGCCTCGTCGACGGCGACCAGGCCGGGTCGCAGCGCACGCACCTCGGCCAGCCGGTCCGGGTCGCTGAGCTGCTCCGGGGTGATGAAGAGGAATTCGGCGTCGCCGCGGCGGATCGCCTCGATGGCCTCGCGCTGTTCCTTCGGCGTCTCGGCGGAGCTGACCCGGACCGCGCGGGTCCTCGGGTCGTTCCGCTCGTTGAGGGCGGCGATCTGGTCCTGCTGGAGGGCGAGCAGCGGGGAGATCACCACGGTCGGCCCGGGCAGCAGCACGGCCGGGATCTGGTAGATGGCCGACTTGCCGGCGCCGGTGGGCAGCACCACGAGCGAGTCCTTGCGGCGCAGCACGGCGCGCATCGGCTTGAACTGGCCGGGCCGCAGCTTCGGCCAGCCGAACTGTTTGCGGGCCACGCGGCGCAGGCGTGGCCCGTAGACGGGAAGTCTCATCCGAGCTTCGGCAGGATCTCGCGTGCGTACATGTCGAGGAGGCCCTGGTGGTGCGGCCCGGTGTTGGCGACGTAGATTTCGTCGAAGCCGGCGTCGGCGTACTCGCGGATCGTCTCGAGGTGCTCCTCCGGGTCGTTGCCGCAGACGAACGCCTTGGCGACCGCCTCCGGCGTCACCAGCTGGGACGCCTGTTCGAAGTGCCTGGGTGAGGGCAACACCTGGGAGAGTTCGCCGGGCACGCCGGCGTTCGGCCATTTCCGGTACGCGATCCGCGCGCCCTCCTCCGCGGTGTCCGCGAAGGCCGCCTTGAAGCCGCCCTGGGCGACCTTGGCGCCACCGCCGGACTCGCGGAACCGCCGCACCATGTCGCCGTCCGGCATGACGCTGATGTAGCCGTCGCCGATCCGGCCGGCCACCTCGACGGCCTTGGGCCCGAAGCCCGAGACGAGGATCTCCACCGGCTGCTCGGGCAGGGTGTAGATCCGGGCGTTCTCGACGGTGTAGTGCTTGCCGTGGTGCGAGTGGAAGCCGCCCGCCCACAGCCCGCGGATGATCTCGACGGCCTCTTCGAGCATCTCCAGCCGTACGTCGAGCTCGGGCCAGGCGTCGCCGAAGATGTGCTCGTTGAGGGCCTCGCCGGTGCCGACGCCGAGCCGGAAGCGGCCGCCGGTGAGGACGGCGCTGGTGGCGGCGGCCTGGGCGATCACGGCCGGGTGGATGCGGACGGTCGGGCAGGTGACGGCCGTGGTGATCGGCAGACCGCACGCCTGGCTGATCGCGCCGATCATGGACCAGACGAAGGCGCTCTGTCCCTGGGCGTCCATCCACGGGTGGTAGTGGTCGGAGATCCACAGCCCCCCGAATCCGGCCCGTTCCGCGCCCCGGGCTTGTTCGAGCAGCTCGGCGGGGCTGTACTCCTCGCTGGAGAGGAAATATCCGATGCGCATGGCCGCCCCGGTACCCCTATTTGCCTCCGAACATGCGGCGGATCGCCCACAGCAGGAACAGCACCGCCAGCGCGATGCCGAGAAGGCGTACGGCGTGCACCTCGGACCAGTCGACACCGGTCGCCGCCACGGTAGTGAGCACGTGCGCATCCTACCGGCGGGAAGCCACAGCAAATAGAAAGGTTTGTTGACTAAATGCGGCGGAGGGTGTGAACATAGGTCCCCGACGGGGGAGCGAAAGCATCGGAGGTACGGGGGCTCATGTCCATTCACGGCGAATTGCCGGAGTTGGCGGCTGCGGTCCTGCAACCAGGATTCGTCGGCACGACCGCCCCGGACTGGGTCCGCCGGTGGCTCGGCGCCGGCCTCGGGGGCGTGGCCCTCTTCGCGCGCAACGTCGAGTCACCCGGACAGGTGGCCGCCCTGACGGCGCAACTGCGTGCCGAGCACCCGGATGTGATCGTGGCCATCGACGAGGAGGCCGGTGACGTCACCCGGTTCGAGTCCCGGCTCGGCAGCTCCCGGCCCGGCAACCTGGCCCTCGGCGCGATCGACGACCCGCGGCTCACCGAGGCGGTCGCCCGCGATCTCGGCCGGGAACTCGCCGACGCCGGCATCACCCTCGACTACGCCCCCGACGCCGACGTCAACAGCAACCCCGGAAACCCGGTCATCGGGGTACGGGCATTCGGCGCCGAACCGCACCTCGTGGCCCGGCACACCGCGGCTTTCGTCCGTGGCCTGCAGGAGTCCGGCGTGGCCGGGTGCGCCAAACACTTCCCCGGGCACGGTGACACCGCCGTCGACTCCCACCACGACGTCCCGGTCATCGACCGCACCGCGGCAGAGTTGGCGGCCTGCGAGCTGGTCCCGTTCCGGGCGGCGATCGCGGCGGGCGCCAAGGCGGTGATGACCGGGCACCTGCTCGTCCCGGCGTACGACACCGAACAGCCCGCCACCCTGAGCCCCCGCATCCTCACCGGCCTGCTCCGGGAGGAACTCGGCTTCGACGGCCTGATCGTCACCGACGGCATCGAGATGCAGGGCGTGCGCCGCCGCTACGGACTGGAAGGTGCCACGGTCCGCGCGCTCGCCGCCGGGGTGGACGCCATCTGTGTGGGCGGCGACCACGCCGACGAGCGGACCGCGACCCGGCTGCGGGACGCCATCGTCGCGGCGGTCCGTTCCGGGGAACTGCCCGAGGAACGCCTGCGCGACGCCGTACGCCGGGTCCGCCGGCTCGCCTCGTGGAC
This sequence comes from Actinoplanes sp. NPDC049802, assembly GCF_040656595.1. Classification (NCBI taxonomy): domain Bacteria; kingdom Bacillati; phylum Actinomycetota; class Actinomycetes; order Micromonosporales; family Micromonosporaceae; genus Actinoplanes; species Actinoplanes sp. NPDC049802. The sequence continues at coordinate 25,752 of NZ_JBFAMR010000022.1, read as the reverse complement.
CACCCGCGCCCAGACCGCCACCGGCGCCCGGGCCGTCGCGGACGCCGCGGCCGGCAACGAGGCCGTCGTCCTCGGCTCGACGGTGGGATTCGCGGCCGCCCGCCGCGCCGTCCGGGTGACCGTCGCCGACGGCGGACCCGAACTGCCGGTCACCGGTGCCCCGCACGTGGTCGAGTTCGCGCCGCCGCACAACATCGCGATCGGCAGCGAGACCCCGTGGGGTGTCGGCGAACCGCTCGCCGAACTGCTGGCCGGCACCACGTCGGTCCGGTTCTCCGCCGGCGACCTGGAGCCGCTGGCCGACCCGGCGGCCCCGGTGCTGGCCGGCGCCGGGGAGCGGCCGCTCGTGCTGGTGGTCCGCGACGTCCACCGGCACCCGTGGATCGCCACCACGCTGAGCCGGGTCCTCGCGGTACGGCCGGACGCGATCGTGGTCGAGATGGGCATCCCGGTGACGGTGGCCGGCGGGGTGCACATCGCCACCCACGGGGCGACCCGGGCGCTGGGCCGTGCCGCCGCCGAGTTGATCGCCGGCGTCGACGTCCCCGCTCCGCAGCCGGTCGCCGCCTGAACGACGGTCAGTGGGCGACCAGGTCCGCGTACTCGGGGTGCTCGCCGATGTAGGCGGCGAAGAACGGGCAGGAGGGGACCACCCGGTCGCCCCGGTCGCGGATCCGGTCGAGGGACTGCCGGGCCAGTTCGCCGGCCAGGCCACGCCCGCGCATCTGCGGGGCGGTCTCGGTGTGCAGGATGTGCACCGCGCCGTCCCGGACCCGGTAGACGGCCAGAGCGGCCACCGCACCGTCCACGACCAGCTCGAAACGACGCTCGGCGGTGTTGTCCCGGACCTCGTAGTCGCTCATCCGGACAGCTTAGGGTTGCTTGTCGCGCGTACCGTGAAAGGGTGTTGATCTCGAAGCCCCGTCGCCGCGCCGCCGCCGCTCTCGCCTCCGCCGTCCTCGGCCTCGCGTTGCTCACCGGGTGCGGTGACGACGTGAGCTGCGGGCTCGACCAGTGCACCGTGACCATCGCCCGGGAGAACAACGCCAGCGTCGACGTCCTCGGCGTGGAGGCGAAGTTCGTCTCCGCCGACGAGAACACGGTGACCCTCGACGTCGCCGGCGAGCAGATCCAGCTCACCAAGGGACAGCAGGCGGTCGAGGCCGGCGGTCTGACCTTCACGTTGTCGAGCGTGACGCAGGACGAGATCAAGGTGGAAGTGTCACGCTGAGGCGTCACGTTTGACGATCGTCGCTGCCGGTCACATTGGGGGCATGTCCTCCACAGCCTCGAACGTCAAATACACCGCGTCACGGGCCGCCGACAGCAAACCCCTGGAGTACCTTGCCCGGGGCGGTTTCGTCGGATACGGCATCATCCATCTGCTGTTCGCGTGGATCGCGTTGCAGGTGGCCTTCGGCGTCGGCTCCGGGCAGGACAGTGACCAGTCCGGAGCCCTGCAGACCATCGCCCGGCAGTCGTACGGCAAGACGCTGCTGATCGTCATCGCCGTCGGCCTGGCCGCCATGGCGATCTGGCAGGCGTTCGAGGCCGCCATCGGCGAGAGCGGCCCGCGGGACCGCACCGCGATGGCCGAGCGGGTGCTCTCCGGCGTCCGGGCCGTCCTGTACGGCTACCTCGCCTGGATGGCCGTCAAGATCGTGCAGGGCGCGAACGCCTCGATGGGCGACAGCTACCAGAGCAAGACCTCCGGCCTGATGGCCACCGACGGCGGCCGCTGGCTGGTCGCGCTGATCGGCCTGATCGTGCTCGGCGTCGGCGTCGGCATGCTCTGGTACGGCTACAAGCGCAAGTTCGTGAAGCACCTCAACACCCAGCAGATGCCGGCCGGCACCCGTCAGCCGATCATCCGTCTCGGGGTCGCCGGCTACATGGCCAAGGGCACCGCGTACGCGATCGCCGGCCTGCTGTTCGTCACCGCCGCCGTCAACTACGACGCGGACAAGGCCCGCGGCCTCGACGCCGCCCTGAAGACGCTGGCCGGCTACTCCTGGGGCGTGTGGCTGCTCGCCCTGATCGGCGCCGGCATCGCGGCGTTCGGCGTCTACTGTGTGGCGCAGGCGCGCTACCGGAAGATCTGACACTGGACCGTTGACGGCGGCGGATGTGAGCTATCTCCGACATCCGCCGCCGTCGGTGCGCCCGCACCCCGCCGGGGAGAAGGCTTCTCGTCCGTGGAGGCGATACCAGTGACAAGTGTGATGACCGCCCTGCTGGCCGTCCTCGGCGCGGCCGCCGTGGCGATCGTGTTCGTCGAGATCGTGCACCGGGTGATGCTGCGGCTCGGCCGTGAGTCACCGCTCGCCGCCGACCTGGCACGGAAGGTGCACCGGCCGCTGCTGGTCACCGTCACGCTCGTGGCGGTGCAGCAGGCGATCCGGATCTGGGCCGGCGACTTCCCCGGCCGCTCCGGCGTGATGCACGTGCTCGTGCTGCTCTGCATAGCCGCGTTCGCCTGGCTGGTCGGCGCCATGCTGCTGGTGCTCGAGGACATGGCGCTGGCCCGGTGGCGCACCGACGTGCCGGACAACCTCAAGAGCCGGCGGATCAAGACCCAGGTGGTGATGCTGCGCCGGGTCACGGTGGCCGGCATCGTGGTGCTGACCATCGGCGTCATGCTGATGACCTTCCCGGACATCCGTGCCCTCGGCGCCAGCGTGCTGGCCTCGGCCGGCCTGATCAGCGTGGTCGCGGCGCTGGCCGCGCAGAGCACCCTGGGCAACATGTTCGCCGGGCTGCAACTGGCGTTCAGCGACGCGATCCGGGTCGACGACGTGGTCGTGGTGGAGCAGGAGTGGGGCCGGATCGAGGAGATCACCCTCACCTACGTGGTGGTGCAGATCTGGGACGACCGCCGGCTCATCCTGCCCACCTCGTACTTCACCACCAAACCGTTCCAGAACTGGACGCGTACCGGGTCGGCGGTCCTCGGCACCGCCGAGATCGACGTGGACTGGTCCACCCCGGTCGAGCCGGTGCGGGCCGAGTTGCAGCGTGTCTGCGAGAGCAGCGACCTGTGGGACGGCCGGGTCTGCGTGCTCCAGATGACCGAGGCGACCGACGGCCGGGTACGGCTGCGGGCGCTGGTCAGCGCCGGCGACGCGGCCGCGCTCTGGGACCTGCGCTGCCTGGTCCGGGAGCGGCTGGTCGGCTGGATCTGGCAGCACCAGCGGACCGCGCTGCCGCGGATGCGCGCCGAGGTGGAGTCGGTCCCGGCCGAACCGTTCCGCGCCGACGGCCACGCCGGCCCCGGCCCGTCGTCCGACGCGGCCCGGGTGTTCAGCGGCGGTTTGGACGGCGACACCCGCGGGGTGGTGTTCGGCGGACCGCTGCCGGTTGCCCCGGAGCGCAAGGATTGAGCGGGCGGTGACGAGGGCATACACCGCTCACATGGGATGAAGGGGGGACGCGATGACCCGGCCACTTGTCGAGCAATCCACCGCGGAGCTGGTCCAAAGGGCCAGTGAGCAGGTCAGCCGCCTGATCCGCGACGAACTGACGCTCGCCAAGGCGGAACTGACGGAGAAAGGCAAGCACGCCGGGATCGGCGCGGGTCTGTTCGGCGGCGCGGGCGTGCTCGCCGGCTACGGCGTCGGCGGCCTGATCGCCACCTCGGTCATCGCGCTGAACCTGGTTCTCCCGCTCTGGCTGTCCGCGCTCATCGTCACCGTGGTGCTCTTCGTGATCGCCGGTGTGCTGGCGCTGCTCGGCCGGAAACAGGTGAACCGGGCCGTCCCGCCGGAACCACTGGCCGCGATCGAGAGTGTCAAGGCCGATGTCGACGAAGTGAAGAACGCGGTCAGGAGTGGGAGGGCATGAGCGAGCTTGCGCATGAGAAGAACGGTTCGGCGGCGAAGCCGGATCTGGTGGCGTTGCGGGAGGAGATCAGGCAGACCCGGTCCGAGCTGGGTGAGACGGTGCAGGCGCTGGCCGCGCGCGCGGACGTGAAGGCCCGCGCCCGCGAGCAGGTGGCCGAGACCAAGGAGCGGGTGCGTACCCAGGCGGCGGTGATGACCGGCCGGGTGCGCGAGGCCGCGACCGACGCGGCGGTCCGGGTCCGCGAGGCCGATAAGCGCGATCTCGCACATCGCGCCGGTTCCCGGGTACGGGCGAATCCGTGGCCGGCGGTGCTGACGGTCGCCGGGCTGGCGGCCGTGGCCGGGATCGTGCTGATCATCCGAGGGAGGCGCTGATGGCGGGGAAGTTGAAGAAGGCCGCGTTCAAGCCGGTGAACATCGCGCTGGGGGTCGCGGCGGGCGCGCTGGCGGGGATGCTCTTCAAGGAGGCCTGGAAGCTGGTGTCCGGCGACGACGACGCTCCGGACGCCGGCGATCCGGATCGTGGCTGGGGTGAGATTCTCGCGGCCGCCGCGATCCAGGGCGCGATCTTCGCCGTGGTGAAGGCCGCTGTCCACCGTGGCGGGGCGATCGGGACGCAGAAACTGACCGGCACCTGGCCCGACTAGATCATCTTCTGTATAGACAGGGGTCTTGACGGTCCCCCGCTTCGTTCCGACTTCGTCGGGAAGAAGTGGGGGACCTTTTCCATATCGGCCACCCATTATTTGATTCCTACGTGGGGGAGCTTTACGGCCCGATTTTCGGGTACAGTGTGGCCAGTTTTTGCGTACGTGGTTCGCTGCTTCCGCTTGACCGCGGGACGTCGGCCCCATCCCGGGAGGGTCGGCAGTTGTCTCGAGGTCGGGTGGATGGGTCGTCCTCTGAAAGGCCGCCTCGCGGTACCGCTGCTCGAAAACGGTCATCGGCCCCGCGCTGCCGCGGTTGGGCGGGCCGGCATTTTCAGAAGGAGAGTTCAGCATGGCGCAAGGAACCGTGAAGTGGTTCAACGCAGACAAGGGCTTCGGCTTCATCACCGTCGACGGCGGGGGTGCTGACGTGTTCGTCCACTTCTCGGCCATCCAGACGAGCGGCTACCGCACTCTGGAAGAGAACCAGCGGGTGGAGTTCGAGATCGCCCAGGGCCAGAAGGGCCCGCAGGCGGAGCAGGTTCGCCCGCTCTGAGACTGATCCGCCGGTCGTGAGACCGGTTCGCCGGCCGCCTGGCGGAGGCCGGCCCGACCGTGGCCCCGCACCCTCATCCGAGGTTGCGGGGCCTCTTTCGTCACTGGACGGGTCGCTGGGCGCCGGAGCGACGGCGCATCCCGACGGCGATCAGCAGAAGCCCGGCGACGATCAGGCCGCCACCCACGACCGCCCACACCGTCTGACCGCTCATCCGGCTGTAGGGCAGGACATCCAGCCCCTGAAGCGTCCACACCCCACCGAGCACGACTGCGAGCAGGCCCAGAGACATGGCAAGCCAGCCCCGCAACCGCGGCCTCTCGGTTTCATTGTTCACCATTTGTCGTGCACCTGCGGGCGAATCAACTCATCGTAGACCGCTGTGATCATTTCTCGGGTTTCCGGCGAGAGTTGCGAAACATCTGCCGCCGCCGCGTTCGCCCGCGCCTGTTCCGGGTTACGGGCGCCCGGGATCACCACTGTCACGCCCACCTGATCGATGATCCATCGGAGCGCGAATTGCGCCATGGTGACACCGGCCGGAACCAACGGGCGCAGCCGGCCGACCGCTTCCAGGCCGGTCCGGAAGTCCACCCCGGAGAACGTCTCGCCGACGTCGAACGCCTCGCCGTGCCGGTTGTAGTTGCGGTGGTCGTCGGCGCTGAACGTGGTGCTCTCGTCATAGCGCCCGGAGAGCAGACCGCTGGCGAGCGGAACCCGGGCGATGATCCCGACCCCGGCCTCGGCGGCGGCCGGCAGCACCCGCTCCAGCGGCTTGAGACGGAACGCGTTCAGGATGATCTGGACGCTCGCCACCCCGGGCCGGGCGATCGCGGTGAGCGCCTCGTCGACCCGCTCGACGCTCACCCCGTACGCCGCGATGCGCTTCTCCTCGACCAGGGTGTCGAGGGCGTCGAAGACCGCGTCCGAGGAGTAGACCGAAGTGGGCGGACAGTGCAGCTGCACCAGGTCGAGGGTGTCCACGCCGAGGTTGGCGCGGGATCGGTCGGTCCAGGCCCGGAAGTTGTCCAGGTGGTAGTTCTCCGGCTCCTGCGGCAACCGGCGGCCCATCTTGGTGAAGACGGTAAGGCCGGGACGGTCCTTGAGGAACGAGCCGATGATCTGCTCGCTGCGGCCGTCGCCGTACACGTCGGCGGTGTCGATGAACGTGACGCCGGCGTCCACCGCGGCCTGCAGGGTCGCGTGCGCGTCGGCCTCGCTGACCTGGCCCCAGTCGGCGCCGAGCTGCCAGGCGCCGAGGCCGACCACGCCGACCGTGCGCCCCAGCTTGCGAAAGCTTCGATTTTCCACGCCGTGACCCTACCGCCAGGCCGACGGCTTGAAACAGAACAGACGTACGGTTTGTGGGGAGGATGTTGCGGCGTGCGGCGGATTGGCGCGGATCATCCGCGTACCGTCGGGGGTGAGGCTTCTATGTGAGGGGATACTCCTTTGACGGACCTGACGTCGTTCATCGCCGGCCTGCCCAAGGCGGAGCTGCACGTCCACCACGTCGGCTCGGCGTCACCGCGGATCGTCGCCGAGCTGGCCGCCCGCCACGAGGGCACCTCGCCGGTCCCGGCCGACCCGGCACGGCTCGCCGAGTACTTCGAGTTCCGGGACTTCGCCCACTTCATCGAGATCTACCTGAGCGTGGTCGACCTGATCCGCGACGACGAGGACGTCCGGCTGCTCACCTACGAGATCGGGCGTGAGCTGGGCCGGCAGAACGTCCGGTACGCCGAGCTGACCATCACGCCGTACTCCAGCGTGCGGCGCGGCATCCCGGCGAAGGCGTTCTGCGAGGCGATCGAGGACGCCCGGGCCGGCGCCTCCCGGGACTTCGGCGTGGACCTGCGGTGGTGCTTCGACATCCCCGGCGAGGCCGGTCTGCCCGCCGCCGAGGAGACTCTGCGGATCGCCCTCGGCGAGCGGCCCGACGGCCTGATCAGTTTCGGGCTCGGCGGCCCGGAGATCGGGGTGCCGCGGCCGCAGTTCCGGCCGTACTTCGCCCAGGCCCGCGCGGCCGGGCTGCACAGCGTGCCGCACGCCGGCGAGACAACCGGCCCGGAGACCGTCTGGGACGCGCTGCGCGAGCTCGGCGCCGAACGGATCGGGCACGGCATCGCGGCCGCCCAGGACGAGCGGCTGATGGCCCATCTCGCCGAGAACGGCATCCCGCTCGAGGTCTGCCCCACGTCGAACCTGCGCACCCGGGCGGTCACCGACCTCGACGAGCACCCGATCACCACCCTGGTCGCGGCCGGTGTGCCGGTCAGCGTGAACTCGGACGACCCGCCGATGTTCGGCACCACCCTCGAGCAGGAGTACACCACCGCCGCCCGGCTGCTCGGCCTGGACGCCGCCGGCGTGGCCGACCTGGCCCGCGCCGCCGTCCGGCACAGCTTCCGGCCCGGCGACGGGAAAGCGGCCCTGCTCGCCGAGATCGACGCCTACCAGGCCGCTCAGGGGTAGAGCGGATCCTGCCAGCAGGCGACCATCGTCAGGGTGCCGATGGTCAGGATCGTCAGCCAGCGCACCAGCCGCCTCCGGTTGAACCGGGCCGGATCCTCCTCCGGCTCGGTCTCCGCCTCGCTCAGCAGATCAGGCATCAGCCTCTCCCGTCGTCCTCCGGTCAGTCGGGAACCGCGGTCCAGCTCTGGTGCCGCTGGTCGGTGTCCTTCTGCAGTACCAGCACGCGCCGCGTGCCGAAGCGCTGCGCGCCCACGCCGATGACCAGGTCGCCGGCGGCGGCCCGGATGGTGAAGCCGTACGCCGAGGCGCGCAGCGTCCACCGCGCCGCCCGGCCGGCCTTGCAGTCGCCCTGCACCAGCGGCGCCCCGGCGACCGCGGACCCGCCGAGCGGGACCACACACCGGTTGCTCGCCTTGGACACCAGCGAGTAGGTGCCGCCCTCCGCGGGCACCAGCTGCCACTGCTGCTGGGTGCCACCCTCGTCGCTGCCGAGGATGACCGGGGTGCCGTCGGCCGCTCGGGCCGCGTACAGGTCGGCCGCGCCGCCGGTCAGCGAGTTGGTCAGCACGAACCAGGAATTCTGCACCGGGCGGGCCGACGGCGCCGTCTCGGCGGTGCCCTTGGCGTGGTAGCCCAGTCTCCGGTTACGGACCTCGACCCGGTACTTCGCGTCCGGCCTCAAGCCGATCAGCCGGGCCCGGGTGGCCCGGGTGGTGGCCACCGGCTCGCCGTCCACCGACACCTCGTACTTCGCGTCGGCGGCGGCCGCGCTCCAGATCAGCCGGACCGAGCCGCTCGTCGCCTCACGGATCTCCAGTACCGCCTGCACGCCGTCGTCGGTCACCTCCGGCGGGGCCGCCGGGACCGCGTCGCCGGGCTGGTCGCCGGTGCCGTCCGCGACGGGCGGCGTGGTGTGGTGCGCGACCGGGGTGACGTCCACCGGCGGCAGCCCCGCGGAGACGCTGGGCTGCGGCGCCGGGCCGGTGCTCGCCGAGACGCTGGGTTCGGGTGTGGGCGTGGAGCCGCTCGGGCTCGGCGCCGCCGTGCTCGGCGCCGGTGCCGGGGCGGACGGGCTCGCCGGCGGGGGGCCGGCCGGCGCGCCCTTGTCCGGCACCGTGGCGCCGGGAGCGTCCGGGATGTCGTCACCGCCGTCGCTGCGCAGCAGGAACTCGCTGAGCGCCACGTTCCAGTGCTTCGCCAGGTAGCTGCCCGGCTTCGGGTTCGTGCTGAAGTAGTCGTCGTGCCCGCAGTCGAGGCGGATCTCGTTCTTCTTCGGGCACACGTTCTTCACCGGCTTGCCGGTCCGGTCCTCGCCGCAGAGCAGGTCGTACTCGTCCAGGCAACTACCCGCGCCGGTCGCGTTCGGCGAGTCGGTGAGGACCGCGCCGAGGGTGTGGGTCAGCTGGTGGGCGGCCATCGCGGCGCTCCAGCAGCCGGAGTCGACCCGGGCGTACGACGGGCCGCCGTTGTTGCGGTTGCCCCGGCCGGCCCGGGTGTCGTTGACGTAGGTCGAGATGCCGCAGTACAGGTTCGTGTCGGCGAACATCAGGTACTTGCGGTCGGTGCGGTTGTAGCCGAGCCCGCGCAGCGCGTCGACGGTGGTGGCGAACGTGCGCAGCGAACCGTCCGGCAGTTCCACCTCGGCGACGTCGGCGCGGCACTCGGGCGTCGTGACGTACCGGACGTGCCGGGAGCCGCCGGTCTCGCCCGCGCTGGCGTCGAAGATGGTGTCCACCCCGGCGGCCCAGGTGCGGAACGAGTTCAGGAACCTCGGGTACCGGCTGGCGTTGCCGGACTCGTGCAGGTAGAGCAACTGCACCCGCTTGCCGGTGCGGCCGTCACCGGCGCAGGCCACGTCGCCCGGGCCCAGGATGAAGTCGGCCTGGCCGGGCGCGGCGTCCGGGATCAGGGCCGGGGCGTCCGCGGTGATGGCGCTGCCGCCCTCGTCGCGGGCGATCTCGGCGTCGCCGGGCACGTTCCCGGTCTCCCGCCGCACGGCGGCCATCTGGTCGCCGCCGGCGGTCACCGGGGCGACGTCACGGCGCACCGCGAGACCTGCCGGAGCCGGATCCGGGCCGTGCGTGCAGAGCTCGTCGAACAGCTGGTACGACCCGGCGCAGGCCGAATCGGACGAGGCCAGCTTCAGCCCGTCGTAGACCAGACCCTGCTCCGGGGCGTCGGTCGGCAGCGCGGTCAGCGCGAAGTCGTCGTCGGAGGGGCCGCCGCCGATCACGCTGGGGCCGACGACCCCGCCGACCCCGAGCAGGGCCAGACCCAGCGCTACCGGGAGGAGGCGGAAGGTCGCGGAGCGTGTGCGGGGAGTTTTCGGAGGGCTCGCCGCGCGGCGCCGTCCTGGCGGCGACCCGCGGAACGTCGGCCGGCGATGCGCGGACACGGCGTCTCCTCGTCGAGCGGTGTTGCGGTGGGAGGGGCCCATGGGGTGACCGCCTCCCACCGCACGGTGGCTTCGCGGTTCGCGGCGTAGGGGACGCGCTGCGGGTTGCGATCCGGGAAGCCGGATGGGATCGGTGGGAACCCTGCCAGCCCCGCGCCCCCAGGGGAACGTTCTTAAAACAGATATAAGCCAGGGCTGTCCCGATCGGGGGATACGGCTCATTCCCGTCCTCGTTGCCAGCGACGCCGTCCCGGATCACGGTCGCGTGCCGGCCGGCCCCGTCCGACCAGCCCGAACCTGCTCGGCTGTTTCGGGGTGGCGTCCGCGTCGGCCAACAGCATGACCACGCTGGCGCCACCCATGGCGGCCCGGTCCAGGCTGAGCGACCCGCCGGTCGTCTGCGCCACCCGGCGGGCGATGTCCAGCCCCAGACCGGTCGAACCCTGATTGCTCTGGCCGCGCCGCAGCGCGCCCTGCGGATCGGGGATGCCGGGGCCGGCGTCGTCGACCCGCAGCGCCACCCAGCCGTCGCGCCGCGACAGCCCGACCTCGAAGGCGGTGCCCTGCGGGGTGTAGCGGAAGACGTTGCCGAGCACCGCGTCCAGTGCGGCGGCCAGCTCGGTCCGGGCCACCGGCACCGGGATCCGCAGATGCGCGCCGACCACCCGGTACTGCCGCTCCTGGTCGCCGGCGAGCGCGGACCAGAACATCATCCGCTCCCGAACCACCTCGCTGGCGTCGCACAACTCGTTCTCGGGGGTGGCGGCGACCCGGTCGGCGACGGCCTGCCGGGTGGTGTTGATCAGCTGGTTGACCTCGTCCTCCAGGGTGGTGATCGCCTGCCGGATGCGGCGGATCCCGCGGCGGCGGTCCACCTCGTCCGCGGTGAGGTCGATGATCTGGGTGTCGTCGGGGTCGAGCGCCTCGGCGTCGAGCCGCAACGCGGTCAGCGGGGTACGCAGCCGGTGCGACAGGTCGGCGACGAGTTCCCGTTCGTCGGTCCGCGAGGTGACCAACCGGTCGGCCATCCGGTTGAAGGCGTAACCGGCCTCCGCCAGCTCCCTCGGGCCGGACGGGCTGATCCGGACGCCCAGATCGCCGTCACCGACCGCGAGCGCCGCCTCGACCAGGTTGCGGGCCGAGTCGACGGCGCCGCGGGCCAGCCGGTCCACCACCACGACCGCACCACCCACCAGCACCACCGCGAGACCGAGCAGCAGCCACCAGTCCCGGGCGGTGTTGTGGTTCAGCGCCGAGTCGGCCACGAACGCCTCGACCACCAGGGTCCGTGAGCCGACCGTGACCGGCTGGAGGTGGACCATCCCGCCGTCGACCTCCTCGACGGTCGGTTCGGGCGCGGTCGCGGCGCGGTCGATCAGGCCGGCGTCGGCCCGCCCACCGGCGGACGGTGAGAGCCCCGGGGTGTGCACCACCGGTGCGCCACCGGCCAGCGTGACCGCGGCGGCCACGCCACGCTCGCCGGCTCCGGAGGCGATGGCGCCGGCCACCGTCGCGGTACGGGCGGCGGCGTCCGCGAGAGCGGCGTCCCGATGGTCGTCGCGCAGGCCCCAGCCGAGCGGTACGAGGAAGACGAGTGCGGCGACGGCGGTCGTGGCGGCGGTGGTGTACGCCAGCCGCAACCTCAGTCCGGCGCCACCAACCGGAATCCGACCCCCCGCACGGTGCGCAGGTAGCGGGGCTTCGCCGCGGACTCGCCCAGTTTCCGGCGCAGCCAGTACAAATGCACGTCGATGGTCTGGTCCTCGCCGACCGATGGCTGTCGCCATACCTCCTCCAACAGCTCACGACGGGAAACCACTCGGCCCGGACGGGCGGCGAGGTAGGCCAGCAGGTCGAACTCCTTGCGGGTCAGCGCCAGTGGCTGAGCACCGAGGGTGGCGCTGCGCTCGCCCACGTCCACACGCAGCTCGCCGACCTCGTGGACGGCGGGTTGCGCGGCCCGGCTGGCCCGGCCGACGCGGCGCAGCACGGTGGCTATTCGCGCGTCCAGGTGGGCGCCGGTGAACGGCTTGACCATGTAGTCGTCGGCGCCGGCCCGCAGCAGCCGGACGACGGTCTGCTCGTCGTCGCGCGCGGTGGCGATGATGATCGGCACGTCGGTGATGCCGCGCAGCATCCGCAAGGCGTCCGATCCGTCCAGATCGGGTAGTCCCAGATCCAGCACGACGAGGTCGGGCGTCTCCGCGGCGACCCGCCGCAGCGCTTCCAGGGCGGTGCCGACGGCGTGCACGGCGTGTCCCCGGTCGGCGAGCGATCGGAGCATGGCGCCGCGCACGACATGGTCGTCTTCGACGAGCAACACCGTGGCCATGCGAAGACCGTAGCGTCAATGGCAAGCCAGATCCTAAAGGGTGATCGAGCGAGAGTCCTTGATGACGCTCAGTGAGATTTGTACGCGACAAGAGGGCCCATTCGCGTCAATTGCGCATTGTGGAGCGCAAGGTCGGTCGCCAACGAACGTCAGTGATGCAATACGATCCGAAGTACCGATGTCATTCACCCTTTTCCCCGGTACGCGACTCGCGCTGGCCCTGGAGAGCCTCGCCGGCCTCAGTGTCGGAGACGCCCTCGGCGCCCAGTACTTCGTGCCCGGCAACCGGCCCGCCGACCTGCTCGAGGCGATCCTGCCCGAGCCGCCGTGGGAGTGGACCGACGACACCGAGCAGGCCTGCTGCCTGGTCGCCACGCTGGCCGAGGGCGACTTCGACCGGGACGCCTTCGCCGAACTGCTGGCCCGCCGCTTCGAGCCGTACCGGGGGTACGGTCCGGGCGCCGTGGTGATGCTCCGGGAGATCCGCGAGGGCCTGCCCTGGCCGATCGCCGCGGCCGCCGCCTTCAACGGGCAGGGTTCCTGCGGCAACGGCGCGGCCATGCGGGCCGCGCCGTTGGGCGCCTGGCACGCCGACTCGCTCGCGCACGCCGCGGTCCAGGGGGTACGCGCCGCCGAGGTGACACACGCCCATCCCGAGGGCGTCGCCGGTGGCGTGGCGGTGACCGTGGCCGCCGCGGTGGCCGCCGCCGCCCGGCTGAACGGGCACAAACCGGATCGCGGGCAGCTGCTGCGGGCCACCGCCGGGCACACGCCGGCCGGTGTGGTGCGCGACGGCCTGCTGGAGGCGGCCGCGCTGTCCATGACGACGGTCGCCGAGGCCGCCGAACGGCTCGGCTCGGGCGCGCAGGCGACCGCCCAGGACACCGTGCCGTTCGCGCTCTGGGCCGCCGACCGGTTCCTCGACGACTACCCGGCGGCCGTGGCGGCGTGCGTGCTCGCGGGCGGTGACGTGGACACCACGGCGGCGATCGCCGGGGGAGTGGTGGCGGCCCACACCGGCTTCGACGGCATCCCGGCGGCCTGGCTGTCGGCTCGCGAACCCCTTCCCGGATGGCTCGCCGCCGTGGGCGGCGAATGACGCGTGTGACTTTCGGGTGCGATGCGCACCCCAACTCCACACGCGTGGCTTTCGGCTGCGATGCGCACCCAACTTCACGTGTGGCTTTCGGGTGCGATCCGCGCCCCAACTCCACACGCGTGGCTTTCGGCTGCGATGCGCACCCAACTTCACGTGTGGCTTTCGGGTGCGATGCGCACCCCGGCTCCACGCGTGTGGCTTTCGGGTGCGATCCGCACCCGAAAGCCACACGCGTTTGAGCGGCGCGCGCCGGGCGAAACCCGCCGAAGCTCGGCGGATAGCATCAGGGACGGTCCGCGTCACCTTCCGAATGGAGATCACCGTGTCTGCACCCCGTACACCAGCTGTGGCCGACCCACTAGTCGTCCCGGCCGGGACTACGGCGGCCGACGCGGTGGCCGCCGCCGGGCTCCCGGCGCACGGGCCGAAGGCCGTCGTCGTGGTCCGTGAGGCCGACGGCCGGCTGCGCGACCTGCACTGGAAGCCTTCGGCCGACACCGAGGTGACCCCGGTCGCCATCGACACGCCGGACGGGCTCGACGTGCTGCGCCACTCGACCGCGCACGTGCTCGCCCAGGCCGTGCAGGACGTGTTCCCGGAGGCGAAGCTGGGCATCGGCCCGCCGATCCGGGACGGCTTCTACTACGACTTCGACGTGGCGAAGCCGTTCCAGCCGGAGGACCTGACGAAGCTCGAGAAGCGGATGCAGGAGATCGTCAAGGCCGGCCAGACGTTCCGGCGGCGGGAGTACGCCTCCCTGGACGAGGCGAAGACCGAGCTGGCGAACGAGCCGTTCAAGCTCGAGCTGGTGGACATCAAGGGCGACGTGGACGAGGAGGCCGCCGCCGTCGGGGCGGGCGAGCTGACCCACTACGACAACCTCGACTCCGACGGCAACCGGGTCTGGGGCGACCTGTGCCGCGGCCCGCACCTGCCGTCGACCCGGCTCATCCCGGCGTTCAAGCTGATGCGCTCGGCCGCCGCCTACTGGCGCGGGTCGGAGAACAACCCACAGCTCCAGCGGGTCTACGGGACGGCGTGGCCGTCGCGGGACGAGCTCAAGGCGTACCTCAACCGTCTTGCCGAGGCCGAGCGCCGCGACCACCGCAAGCTGGGCGCCGAGCTGGATCTCTTCTCCTTCCCCGACGAGATCGGGTCGGGTCTCGTGGTCTTCCACCCGAAGGGTGGGGTGATCAAGCGGGAGATGGAGGACTACGTCCGGGCCCGGCACATCGAGGAGGGCTTCCAGTACGTCGGCAGCCCGCACATCACCAAGGAGGGCCTGTTCCACACGTCGGGACATCTGCCCTACTACAAGGACACGATGTTCCCCCCGATGGAGCTGGAGGGGGCGAACTACTACCTCAAGGCGATGAACTGCCCGATGCACAACCTGATCTTCAGGTCGCGCGGGCGGTCCTACCGTGAGCTGCCGATGCGGCTGTTCGAGTTCGGCACGGTGTACCGCTACGAGAAGTCCGGCGTGGTGCACGGCCTGACCCGGGTGCGCGGCCTGACCCAGGACGACTCGCACTCCTACGTCACCGCCGAGCAGGCGCCGGACGAGATCAAGCACCTGCTGAACTTCGTGCGCTCGCTGCTCGACGACTTCGGCCTGGACGACTACTACCTGGAGTTGTCGACCCGGGACCCGAAGAGCGACAAGTTCATCGGTACGGACGAGCAGTGGGAGAAGGCCACCAAGGTCCTGTCCGACGTGGCCGAGGAGTCCGGCCTGGAGTTGGTGCTCGACCCGGGTGGCGCGGCCTTCTACGGCCCCAAGATCAGTGTCCAGGCGAAGGACGCGATCGGGCGTACGTGGCAGATGTCGACCATCCAGTACGACTTCAACCAGCCGGCCGGGTTCGGTCTGGAGTACCAGGCGGCCGACGGTTCCCGGCAGGAGCCGGTGATGATCCACTCGGCGAAGTTCGGCTCGATCGAGCGGTTCTTCGGTGTGCTTGTCGAGCACTACGCGGGCGCGTTCCCGGCCTGGCTGGCGCCGGTGCAGGTGGTCGGCATCCCGATCCGCGACGACCACGCCGACTACCTGGCCGAGTTCGTCGCGAGGCTCAAGAAGGAAGGCATCCGCGCCGAGGTCGACTACTCGACCGAGCGGATGCAGAAGAAGATCCGCACCGCGCAGCAGCAGAAGATCCCGTTCATGGCGATCGCCGGTGACGACGACGTCAACGGCGGCACCGTGTCGTTCCGCTACCGGGACGGCTCGCAGCGCAACGGCGTCTCGATCGACGAGGCGGTCGCCCACGTGGTCGAGGTGGTCCGCTCCCGAGTTAACACCGGCCCGACGGCGGCCTGAGCTCAACTCCCGATCCCGCCGTCCGACGTGACCGCGGAGTAGCCCCGCGGAACGCCGTGGCGGCGGGATCAGGAGGACTGATGCGGTTCCGGACGCCGACGCCGGCGCTGGCGGGGTATTTCCTGGTCACCGTCTGGTTCGTGCTGCACCTGCTGAACGTGGGCGGGTGGGAGTTCCAGAGCGCCGCGTACAAGATCTTCGCCCCGTTGCTGTCGGCGGTCCCGGCCTCCCTCGCCTGGCGGGCGTGGCGGGCCGCCCGCCGGGCCGGGCTCCGCGGCGCCCGGCGGCACCTGCTGCTCACCACGCTCGGCTGGTCGTGCATGACGGCGTCCGCGCTGGTACGGATCGGTGATCCGGCCTACCCGTCGACGTCGCCGGTGGCGCTCGCCCTGGACCTCGTGGTCACCGTGCTGATCCTGGCGGCCCTGCTGCTCACCCCGGTGGTGAACCGCTGGTCGGCCAGCCGGCTGCGGCTCGGCCTCGACATGGCGACCGTGCTGCTGGCCGGCGCCGCGTTCCTCTGGTATTTCCTGGTCTACCCGGCGGTCGAGGCCGGCGCCGACGCGGCCGAGCCGACGGTGGTGCTGGTGCGCACCACCGGCGTGCTGATCGCGCTGTTCGCCGTCACCCGGCTCTGGCTCGGCGGGGTGGCCGAGATCAGCCGCAGGGCGATGCGGTTCGCGGTGGTCGGCGCGGTCGCCCAGACCGCGGTGAACGTGATGCAGCAGACCCTCCCGGTCGAGCACCTGCACTTCGCGCTGGCGGCTCGGCAGATCTTCATCGGCATCCTGATCGCGGCGTCGGTCGCGCACCTGCGCAAGATCACCCATGGCGAGGACTCCGGCGCCGGTGCGCGCGGACCGTCCAGCCTGACGCCGTACGCGGCGGTCGCCGCGGTCGACGCGCTGCTGGTCGGCGCGCTGCTCACCGGCGGGCTGGACCTCGGCGCGTGGGTGGTGCTCGGCGCCGCGATGACGCTGACCACCCTGGTGGTGGCCCGGCAGGTGGTCGGCCTGCGGGACAACACCCGTCTCGTGGTACGCGTCGACGCCGGCATGCGGGCGCTGCGCGAGTCGATGGCCCGCGAGCAACTCCTCAGCGACCTCGGCACCGCGCTGCTGCGGACCACCGACGCGGCCCAGGTGCACCGGCTCGCCGCCGACGCCGCGGCCACTCTGCTCGACGGCTGCGCCAACGCCCGTACCTCGGTGGTCACGGTCTCGCCGGACGGCGTGGTCTGGACCGTGGTGCACGCTTCCGGCGCCGGCGCCGAGGCCCTGCTCGGCGTCGAACTGCCGGGCGCCATGGTGCCGTCCGGGCTGGCCGCCCGGGTGGCCCGCGGCGAGGTCGTCACCGCGCCCGGCTGGTCCGGCCTGGGCGTCGCCGGCCTGGACGCCTTCGACCACCGGCCGATCATGCTGCTGCCGCTGCTCAACGGCGACCGGTTCTTCGGGGTGCTGACCGTCGGCACCGACGAGGAGCTGCCCGCCGACGTGATGAAGGCGCTGCAGACCCTGCGCACCCAGGTGTCGCTGGCGCTGGACAGCGTGGCGCTGACCGCCGAGCTGACGGTGCGGGCCATGCACGACATGCTCACCGGGCTCGGCAACCGGGCTCTGCTGCGCGACCGGCTGACCGGGGCGCTGGCGCGCTCACGGCGTACCGTCCGGCCGGTCGGGGTGCTGCTGCTCGATCTGAACGGCTTCAAACCGGTCAACGACACGTACGGGCACGACGCCGGCGACACGCTGCTCAAGGTGGTGGCCGAGCGGTTGAAGACCTGTGTGCGTACCGAGGACATGGTGGCCCGGCTGGGCGGCGACGAGTTCGTGGTGGTGGCCGAGGATCTGCGGGAACCTGCCGACGCGCTGCGGATCGCCGAGCGGATCGTGACTGCGCTGGACGAGGCGGTCCCGGTCGGCGGGCACCTGTTGCGGACTCCGGCGAGCATCGGCATCGCCCTGTCCGAGCCGGGGGACAGCCCGGACGACGTGCTGCGGTATGCCGACGCCGCCATGTACACGGCGAAGCGTCTCGGGGGCGGCCGGTTCCACGTGCATGGTGAGGCGGCCGTTTCCGCATAGGATGCGGGACGTGGACGATCTGGGTGTGCCGGACGGGCTGGAGCGGCTCTGGACGCCGCACCGGATGACCTACATCTCGGGCGAGGACCGCCCGGAGGGTGGGTATGAGAAGCCGGCCGGCTGCCCGTTCTGTCTGGCGCCCGGCCTGCCCGAGGCGCAGACGCTGGTGGTGGCGCGGGGCGTGCTGGTCTTCGCGGTGCTCAACCTGTATCCGTA
This sequence comes from Actinoplanes sp. NPDC049802, assembly GCF_040656595.1. NCBI lineage: Bacteria > Bacillati > Actinomycetota > Actinomycetes > Micromonosporales > Micromonosporaceae > Actinoplanes > Actinoplanes sp. NPDC049802. Next base: position 7,789 of record NZ_JBFAMR010000022.1, on the reverse strand, counting down.
CAACCCGGGGCACCTGCTGGTCTGCCCGTACCGTCATGTGGCCGACTACACCGACCTCACCGAGGACGAGACGGCCGAGGTGGCCGCGTTCACCCGGACCGCGATGCGGGTGATCCGGGCGAGCAGCAGCCCGCACGGCTTCAATCTGGGGATGAACCAGGGCTCGGTGGCGGGCGCCGGGATCGCCGCCCACCTGCACCAGCACGTGGTGCCGCGGTGGGGCGGCGACGCCAACTTCATGCCGGTGATCGGCCGGACCAAGGTGCTGCCGCAGTTGCTCTACGACACCCGCGATCTACTGGCCAAGTCCTGGCCTTCCGCCTAGCGCCCGGACCCCGGCGACGATCTCCTCGGCGGTCGGGGCGGTCGCCGGGTCGGTGAGCCACTGGGTCACCACCCCCGACATCAGGGCCATCTGAGCCGACCCCAGGGTGCGCACGGTGACCTCGTCCAGCTCGTCCTCGGGGGTGCCGGTGATCAGCGCGGTCATGCCCTTGCGGCCCTCGTGGACGCCGGCCGCCAACTGGGCGCGAAGTGCCGGGTCGTGCTCGCTCTGGGTCAGTGCCTCGACGCTGGCCAGCCAGAGCGGCCGGTCGGCCTGGACGGAGCGGATCACCCGCCGCCAGAACCGCAGCATCGGCTCGGTGTCCGCGTCGCCGTCCGGCTCGCTGAGGGCCCGGCCGACGGCTTCGCCCCAGTCCTCCATCGAGCTGATCATCGCGGCGGTGAGCAGCGCCTTCGTCGACCCGTAGTGATAGCCGATCGACGCGAGGTTCGTGCCCGACGCGGCCACGATGTCGCGTGCCGTGATGTTCGCGTACCCCTTCTCGTAGAGCGCTCGTTTCGCTCCTACCAGCAGGTCTTCCCGGTGGCCCATGTCGCGCATCCTAACTTCTATACAAACGTATAAGACGTTTGTATAGTTGGTGGCATGACGAATCGCGAGGTCCTGATCTCAGGTGCGGGTGTGGCGGGTCCGGCGCTGGCCTTCTGGCTGGTCCGGGCGGGGTGGCGGGTCACCGTCGTGGAGCGGGCGCCGGAGCTGCGGGCCGGTGGCTACAAGGTCGACGTCCGCGGTGCCGGGACCACCGTCCTGCAGCGGATGGGGCTGCACGCCGCCGCCCGCGAGCGCGACACCGGGATGTGCCGCATCACCTACGTGAAGCGGGACGGCCGGCCGATCGCCGTCCTCCCGGCCGACCTGCTGATGGGCCGGCGCGGCGACGACCTGGAGATCATGCGCGGTGACCTGGGCCGGATCCTGTTCGACGCCACCGCCGCCGACGTGGACTACCGGTTCGGTGACGCGATCGCCGGCCTGACCGACGGGCCGGACGGGGTGGAGGTCACCTTCGAAAGCGGCGCGCGGGCCGAGTTCGCCTACGTGGTGGGTGCCGACGGCCTGCACTCGGCGACCCGCCGGCGGGTGTTCGGCGAGACCCCGCTCAGCCATCTGGGCGCGTACATCTCGATCTTCTCGGCGCCCAACGACCTCGGCATCGACCGCGAGGAGATCATGTATTCCGAGCCCGGCCGGCTGATCTTCGCGTACGCGATGGGCGCCGGCGAGCCCGCGAAGGTCGGCATGACCTTCGCGGCCGGCCCGCTCGACCACGACCGGCGCGACGTGGCCGGCCAGAAGGAGCTGGTCCGGGCGGCCTTCGCGGGCCGCGGCTGGCGCAGCGACGACTTCCTGGCGGCGATGGACGCCTCCGCCGACTTCTACTTCGACTCGCTCAGCCAGGTGGAGCTGCCGAGCTGGTCGGCCGGGCGGGTGACGCTGCTCGGCGACGCGGCGTACTGCCCGTCACCCGCCTCCGGGCAGGGCACCAGCCTGGCCCTCACCGGGGCCTACGTGCTCGGCCGGCACCTCGGCGCGCCGGGCGGGCTCGCCGCCTACGAGGCCGAGATGCGGCCGTATGTGGAGAAGAACATGGCCTTCGGCCGGAAGATGGCCCGGGACATGGTGCCCGGCAGCCGCCTCGCCATCGCGTTCCGTAACTACGGGATGCGGACCCTGCGCTTCCACCCGCGCAAGGAGCAGGTGATCGACAAGGTGCTCGCGCCGATGCACGAGGCGGCCAACGCCATCGTCATCTAGCGACCGCGTGCTCCTTGCGGACGGCCTCGGCCAGGTGCGGAGGCATCGGTTCGTGGCGCACGTAGCGCCGGGTGAACGTGCCGGTGCCCGAGGTGAGGGCGCGCAGCTCCACCGCGTACCGGACCAGCTCGGTGGCCGGGACCTCGGCGCGGACCAGGCTGCCCTCGCCCTCGCCACCGGACTCGCTGCCCATCGGGCGGCCGCGGCGGCCGGACAGGTCGCTCATCACCGCGCCGACGTAGGAGTCCGGAACCCGCACGATGATCTCGTCCACCGGTTCGAGCAGGGTGATCTGGCCCTGCTCGGCGGCGGCCCGCAGCGCCAGCGCGCCGGCCGTCTGGAAGGCGGCGTCCGAGGAGTCGACACTGTGCGCCTTGCCGTCGTAGAGGGTCACCCTCAGGTCCACCACCGGGTAACCGGCGGCCAGACCACGCTCGAGCTGGGCACGGACGCCCTTCTCCACCGACGGGATGTAGTTGTGCGGCACGGAGCCGCCGACCACCCGGTCGACGAACTGGAAGCCCTCGCCGCGGGGCAGCGGCTCGATCTCGATGTCGCAGACCGCGTACTGGCCGTGGCCGCCGGACTGCTTCACGTGCCGCCCGTGGCCCTTCGCCCGCGCGCCGAACGTCTCCCGCAGCGCCACCTTGACCGGCTCGGTGTCCAGCTCGACGCCGCCCGAGCGGAGCCGGTCGAGCACCACGTCGGCGTGCGACTCACCCATGGTCCAGAGCACCAGCTGGTGCGTCTCGGGGTTGCGCTCCAGGCGCAGCGTCGGGTCGCCGGCGACCAGCTTGGCCAGGTTCTTCGCGAGGGCGTCCTCGTCGGACCGGGTCTTGGCGACCACGGCGATCGGCAGCAGCGGCTCGGGCATCCGCCACGGCTCCATCAGCAGCGGATCGTCCTTGCTGGAGAGGGTGTCGCCGGTCTCCGCCGAGCCCGACTTGGTGATCGCGCAGATGTCGCCCGCCAGGCAGGAGGGCACCTCGCGCAGCTGTGCGCCGAGCGGCGAGTAGACGTGTGCCACCCGCTCGTCGGCGTCGTGGTCGGGGTGACCGCGCTCGGCCATACCGTGCCCGGAGACGTGCAGCGTCTGGTCCGGCCGCAGGGTGCCGGAGAAGACCCGGACCAGGGAGACCCGGCCGACGTGCCGGTCGATCGTGGTGCGGACCACCTCGGCCACCAGCGGGCCGGACGGGTCGCAGGTAAGCGGCGGGCGGGGCGAGCCGTCCACCCCGGTGACGACCGGCAGGCCGTGCTCCAACGGCGACGGGAAACCGCTGGCGATGGCGTCGAGCAGCGCGTCCAGACCGACGCGGGTGCCGGCGCAGACCGGGATTACCGGGTAGAAGTTGCCCCGCGCGACGGCCTTCTCCAGGTCCGGGATCAGGGCGTCGGTGCTGATCGTCTCGCCACCGAGGTAGCGGTCCATGAGGGTCTCGTCCTCGCTCTCCGCGATGATTCCCTCGATCAGCGTGTTCCGGTCGTCGGCGATCGGGTTCAGGTGCTCGGGCTCGGCGTCGCCGGCCCGCGGCGGGTAGCCCTCGGAGTAGTCCAGAACCCGCAGCGTGATCAGACCGAGCAGCCCGGCGATCGCCTCGCCGTCGTCGGCGAGCATCGGCTGGTAGATCGGCAGGACGTTCTCCCCGAACGCCTCCTGGCAATCCTGCAGCGCCTGGTCGTAGTCGGCACGCGGATGGTCGAGGCGGGTGATGGCCACGGCTCGCGGCATGCCGACCGCGGCGCACTCCTCCCAGAGGGCCACGGTGGACTCGTCCACGCCGTCGACCGCGGAGACCACGAAGAGCGCGGCGTCCGCGGCACGCAGGCCGGCCCGCAGCTCACCGACGAAGTCGGCGTACCCGGGCGTGTCCAGAAGGTTGATCTTCACGTTGCCGTGCATCAGCGGCGCGCAGGCCAGCGCCACCGAGCGCTGCTGCCGGATCGCCGCCGGATCGTGATCGGTGACCGTGGTGCCGTCCGTCACCCCGCCGGCCCGCGGGATCGTCCCGCTGGCCGAGAGCAGCGCCTCGACCAGGGTCGTCTTCCCGGAACCGGAATGGCCGACGAGCACCACGTTGCGAACTCTGCCGGGGTCGGTCACCGCCGGCGCACCGGCGCCGGCAAGCCCTTTCTCCGAAGTCTTCTGCGCCATGCCGAGCGCTCCCGTCGTTTCCCGTTTGTAACGCCGCTGTTGTCTGAATCCCACACCCGGCGCGGTAGTGGTCGCAAGGACTTCCGGCCCGTAACTGTGCCGGATGGTGACGATCCGGCCAACCCACGGCCCGAGCCGTACCACCGCTGGTCGCACGCCGTTATGGTGGGACGGCCATGGCAAAGATCGTTCAAACAACGGCTCGTGCCGTCGTCGCGTATGTCGTCGACCCCGTCGCCCGTTTTCTGCTCAGGATCGGCGTCTCACCAGACGCGGTCACCGTCGCCGGCACGGTCGGCGTGCTCATCGGTTCGTATTTCGGTGCGCAGGGTCACCTGTTCTGGGGCACCGTGATCGTAACCGCCTGTGCCCTCACCGACGTGCTCGACGGCACAATGGCCCGGCAACGGGGCGGTTCCTCCAAGTTCGGGGCGTTGCTCGACTCGTCCATGGACCGCATCGCCGACGGCGCCGTGTTCGGTGCGGTCACCTACTACCTGGCGACCGAGGGCAACCCGTTCGGCGGAGTCGTCGCGGCGCTGGTCAGCCTCGTCTTCGGGCAGGTCGTGTCGTACGTCAAGGCCCGCGCCCAGAGTCTCGGGCTGAACGCCGACGTCGGCATCGCCGAGCGCCTGGAACGGCTGCTCATCGTCGGCGCCGGCGGCCTGCTCGGCGCGGCCGGACTGGAGTGGGGCCTGCCCGCCGCGCTCTGGGTGCTGGCCGTGCTCTCCGTGATCACCGCCGCCCAGCGGCTGCTCCACGCACGGCGCACCGAGCCGAAGGCGGCCGCCGAGTGAAGGACCGGTTGATCGAACTCGGCTACCTGGCCGGGTGGCGGGTGGTCCGCGCGCTGCCGCTGCCGGTGGCGAAGGCCCTCTTCACCGCGGGCGCCGACCGGGCGTGGAAGAGCAACGGGCCCGGCACCCAGCGGCTGCGCGCCAACCTGCGCCACGTGGTCGGCGACGACATGCCCGACACCCTGGTCCGGGACGCGCTGCGCTCCTACGCCCGGTACTGGATGGAGGCGTTCCGGCTGCCGTCGCAGAGCCGCGAGCAGTTCCTCGACGGGTTCTTCATGGTCCCGGAGAGCTACCAGCAGCTCCGGCAGGCGGTCGCCGCCGGTGACGGGGTGATCCTGGCATTGCCGCACATGGGCAACTGGGACGCCGCCGGCGCGTGGGTGTGCTCACACGACTGGCCGCTGATCACGGTGGCCGAGCGGCTCAAACCCGAGGGCGTGGCCGAACAGTTCCTGGCGTACCGGGAGAAGCTCGGCATGAAGATCCTCCCGCACACCGGCGGGGATCGCGCACCGCTGGACGTGCTCGAGGAGCACCTCGGCAAGGGCTGGGTGGTCCCGCTGCTCGGCGACCGTGACCTGTCCCGCAGAGGCGTCGAGGTGGAGTTCTTCGGCGGGCGGACCAGGATGCCGGCCGGCCCGGCCATCCTCGCCATCCGCACCGGCGCGCCGCTCTTCGTGGTCGACCTCTGGTTCGACGAGACCCGCACCACGTCCCGGCTCCACAGGATCGTCCCGGCGGCGGACGGCCGGCTCGACGAGCGTGTGAAGGCCACCACCCAGATGCTTGCCGACGCGTACGCGGCCGGCATCGCCGATCACCCGCAGGACTGGCACATGCTCCAGAAGCTCTGGCTCTAGGAGGCGCCGTGCGGATCGGGATCGTCTCGCCGTACTCGTTCGACGTCCCCGGCGGTGTGCAGAACCACATCATGGACCTCGCGGAGGCCCTGCTCGGGCTCGGGCACGAGGTGAGCGTGCTGGCGCCCGCCGACGACGACGCCGAGTTGCCGGACTACGTGGTGCCCGCCGGACGGGCCGTGCCCCTGCCGTACAACGGCTCGGTGGCCCGGATCGCCTTCGGGCCGGTGTCGACCACCCGGGTCCGGCGCTGGCTGCGCCGCGGCGAGTTCGACGTGCTGCACGTTCACGAGCCGTTCTCACCCAGCCTCTCGTTCCTGGCCGTGGTGTCGGCGCGCGGCCCGGTGGTGGCCACCTTCCACACCGCGATGACCCGGTCGCGGGCGCTGTCCGGGCTCCAGCCCTTCCTCCAACCGGTGATGGAGAAGATCACCGCACGCATCGCGGTCAGCGAACTCGCCCGCAAGGTGCAGGTGGAACACCTCGGTGGTGGCGCGGTCGAGATCCCCAACGGGGTCGCGGTGGCCAAGTTCGCCTCGGCTTCGCCCTTGCCGGGATGGCCCGGCCCGGGTGGGGCGCTGGGCTTCCTGGGCCGGTTCACCGAGCCGCGCAAGGGCTTCCCCCTGCTGCGTACGGCGTACGTGTCGCTCGCCCGGGAACGCCCTGGGCTGCGGCTGCTGGTGGCCGGACCGGGCGACCGCGACGAGCTCTTCGACGACATCCCGGCCGGCCTGCACGATCGGGTGGAGTTCCTGGGCCTGGTCTCCGAGGTGGACAAGGCGCGGATGCTGCGCAGCGTCGACGTCTACGTGGCCCCGAACACCGGCGGCGAGAGCTTCGGCATGATCCTGACCGAGGCGATGGCGGCCGGAGCCGCGATCGCCGCGAGCGACCTGGACGCGTTCCGCCGGGTGCTCGACGGCGGCCGGGCCGGGGCGCTGTTCCCCACCGGCGACCAGGCGTCTCTCACCGAGCTGCTGGGTGTGCTGCTGGACGACCCGGCCCGGCGCGCCGAGCTGGCCTCCTGCGCCCGCCAGGTGGTCGGTACGTTCGACTGGCCGAGTGTGGCCAACCGGGTGCTCGAGGTGTACGCGACCGCCATCGAGGCCACCGACGGGAGGGTTTTCGACGACGAGTGGTCCTGACCACGGCCGCGGACACAACCGGGCACTACGATGCCCGGCATGTGGTGGGTGGTGGGAGTCGTCGTGCTGGCCGCGATCTTCTCGGCGTACCTCGGCTGGACCGCCCAGCGGGTGGAGCGCCTGCATGCGCGGGCCCGGTCGGCCGAGCGCGCCCTGGACGCGCATCTGTTGCGCCGGGCGGCGGCGGCCGCGGTGGTCGCCGAGCGGTCCGATGCGGTGGAGCTGTACGCGGCGGCCCGGCTGGCGCTGGACGCCGAGCCGGGGGACCGGGAGACGGCCGAGAACGACCTGACCCGCCAGCTGCAGAGCATCGTGCTGGATCCGGCCGATCCGGCGGCCCGCACCCTGGTGGCCACCAGCCGGCGCGTCGTCCTGGCCCGCCAGGTGCACACCGACCAGGTCCGTGACGCGCTGAACGCCCGCCGCCGGGTGGTCGTCCGACTGCTTCGGCTGGCCCGCCGCTACCCCCGCCCGGAGTACTTCGACATCGTCGAGCCGGTCCTGCCCGACCTGCCCGCGGTTCCGCTGCCCACGCCGGCCCCACCCGCCGAGGGCATCCTGCCCGCCTCCCTCTGACAGCGAGAAAGGCCGTGTGACTTTCGGGTGCGGTCCGCGCCCCGATTCCGCACGCTGGCTGGCCCGTTGTGTGGTTTTCGGGTGCGGAACGCACCCCCAAAACACATCGGAAGATCACACCAAAGGACACAAGACACCAAACTGCGGGGAGG